>NZVQ01000040.1 GCA_002701525.1 Fidelibacterota bacterium
GCCCATTCCTCTAGTTGTAAGAGCAGGAGTACCAATACGTATTCCACTAGTAACTAAAGGACTTCTTTTGTCAAATGGAACCATGTTTTTATTAGTTGTTATCCCCGCTTCTTCTAATACTGCCTCAGCTTTTTTACCTGATATATCTTTATTAGATAAATCAATTAATACAAGATGAGTATCTGTTCCACCAGAAATAATCGAATACCCTAGCTGAGTCAAATTTTCAGACAAGCACTGTGCATTAGAGATAATATTTTCACAATATGTTTTATACTCTGGCTTCAAGGCTTCTTCAAAAGCTACCGCCTTACCTGCTATAACATGCATTAAAGGACCACCTTGCATTCCTGGCATCACCGAGCTGTCAATAAGTTCTGAAACCATTTTAACTCGACCTGATTTAGGAGCTACTTTCCCCCATACATTTTCAAAATCTTTACCTAACATAATAATTCCACCACGCGGTCCACGAAGTGTTTTGTGAGTAGTTGAAGTTGCTATATGACAATATGGCCATGGAGACGGATGAACTCCAGCAGCTATTAAACCTGATGGATGTGCAATATCAGCCATTAAATAAGCTCCAACCTTATCTGCAACCTCTCTAAAATACTCAAATTCTATAAATCTTGGATATGCACTTCCTCCACAAATAATTAATTTAGGTTTATATTCAAGTGCTTTTGCCATTACATCGCTAAAATCAACTCTACCTGTAATAGGATCGACACCATATGAAATGAAATTATATAATTGACCAGAAAAATTAACTTTGCTACCATGTGTTAAATGGCCACCATGAGCTAAGTCTAATCCCATAACAGTATCGCCAGTATTTAAGAATGTAAGATATACTCCCATATTTGCCTGGGAGCCAGAATGTGGCTGGACATTTGCATATTCTGCATTAAAAAGGGTCCTTAATCTTTCCTTAGCTATATTTTCGACTTCATCTACAAGGTCACAACCTCCATAATATCTATTACCTGGATAACCTTCTGCATATTTATTTGTCAATATAGAACCTACAGATTCTAATACAGATTTACTCGTAAAATTTTCTGATGCAATCATTTCCAATGTATTAGACTGCCTATCTAATTCTTTATTAATTAATTCATAAATCCGTTTATCTGATAACTCCAAATTCTTCATATCATCTCTATTCTTTCTATCCTTCGTTGGTGTCTATCACCTTCGAATTTAGTTTCTAACCATATATTTACTATATCTAAAATTTTATCACCACCTTTCATCCTAGCACCTAAAGCTAAAATATTAGAATCATTATGCCTTCTACTCATTTCAGCATGCTCTTTTGTAAAGCATAGAGCAGCACGAATCCCTTTAACTTTATTTGCTGCAATCGATATTCCAATTCCAGAACCACATACGACAATACCTTTATCAGCATGTCCATTTGCAACCTGAATTCCTACCTTATGTCCAAATTCTGGATAATCAACTGATTCAGATGAATAACAACCCTGATTATCAACATCATAACCTAAGCTATTTAAAAAATCAATAATTTCTAATGCCACATCAAAACCTGCATGATCACAGCCAATTGAAATTTTTATTTTCTCTTTATTGATCTGTTTATCCATGAATAGCAATCTCCTTTTGGCATTAATTCATCACCTGTTTCAGATGTCATAAACCAATCGCTTGATGTTGTTATATTATTTTCATACAAAAAATCTGCCCTGCTTTTTGCCCTTGCATATCCAGACTTAGCAGCCTCTGAATAATCTTCCCAAGCTATCTCAAAAACTATCTTATCCCAAAATGTTAATGACTCAGAACTACAAGATTCGGCTATGGAAAAATAAACTTCTGCCCTTTGATTTAAAGCAACACCTTTTCCTCCACTAAATTGAACTGCACTTTCAGCCCACTTAAAAGCAATTTCAAAATCCTCTTTATTTATATATAATCTTGATAATTCAATAGCATTTAAATAATCAGCTTTATCTATATTCGCAATTGATTCATATGCCTCAATAGCAAGATCTTCATTATACAAATTTAAATGAGCATCGCCTAAATACTTTAATATTTGAGTATCATATTTATCGTAAACAAGCAATTCATTACAAACCTGAACAGCCTCTTCATTCCTATCTCTATCCAATAAACCTTTAACATAATCTTTTCCATACTGAACATTTGACGGGTCTGCATTCCACCTCTCTTTATCTACATCTAACTCATCTTTGCCTAATGCTTGAAAAGCTGCCTTTTTCTCAGCATTAGCACTTTTATTACTTGGATTTATTTTCAGTATCATATTTAAAATTTGAATTTGGTCATCAAACAGCTCATTCTCCTTGTAAACTTCACTAAATTTGTTTAAAACTTTTAAATTAGATTCATCTAAAGCTAGCCATTTATCTAAATAGTAAATTTGTTCTTCTAAATTTCCTAATTTACCAGCCGTCCACTGTGCATTTTCTAATAAAGCCTCATCATCTTCTAAATATTTCAAACCCTGCTTGAATATATAAATTGCACTATCTAATTTACCTAATTCAATATAAGACCTCCCAAAATAAGCATATATATATTCAGCATCTTGACCTCCTCCCAAGCAAGCACATTCACTACAACCGATATCTACCATATACTTGTAATTTTCTACAGCACTATCATAATCACGATTTTGATAGTTTCCTGCTGCAAAGCTATTGTAAAGAGCACATTCATTATTACGCTCTTTTAATTCCTCTTCACTTAAACCTTTAGATACATTTGAATCTGATGTACTTGTCGGTGCACATCCAAATAAAAAAAGTCCTAATATAATAGCTACATTCTTCAAATTACTTTCTCCTTCTTTGCTTAAACCATTGATCTCCTGAAAAAATTGCCACATTCAACTTGTAATAACTTTCATATGAAATTGCTTCTACAATACTTTCACTTACACCAATAGTAAATGATATATCCAAATTATTTTTAGATTCATTAAATAGAATTCCTCCACCTAATGAAATCGAAATATCTCTCAAATTTTGATTTGTAAATTTAATTATTTTATAATTATATCCCATGCTCAAATTTATCGAATTCCAACTTCCTGATTTAATATTGTTAAACCTTTTATACAATCCATTATGAAAAGATATCCTAGATGGACTTTTACTCCTAAATAATAAAATTTCCTCAGGGTAATTAATGGAATTTTTCAAATGAAATTCAACAGCAACACCGAACTGATTATTTGCATTGTACATATATCCAATTCCAAGACGGTCTAACTGTGCTTTGTCAACTAAATAACTATTTGAAGATGAAAATAATTGGGTAACTTTATTATTATCAACTTTAAAATTATCTAAAAGACTGATTAAAAATGAAAAGTTGTTTTTATTATTAAAAGTAACTCTAGAATCAAATTCATAATGATATGCATTAAAATGATTATATGTATCATCATAGACAGTTTCAATCAATGTCAAATTTTGATTACCTTGTTGGTCATAGGATATTTGACTTAGCCTTGAAGTCGAATTGACTTCTTGATTTCCAAATAAGATGTTCCATTTAAGGCCAATTGCAAAAGTTGTCTTTTTATTTAGAATAGCCTTTGATAATGCCAATGATAATTTTGATATCCCACCTTCAATAACATGTGAGCTTTCTGAAGAAATAGGAGAAGAGTACTCTGTGCCTCCAATTATCGAAGGAACTTCATTAAAAATATAATTTGTTGTTGTGCTTGGAGAAAGACCAATACTGATACCCATATTATTCCGAAAAGGAAATGAAAAATTTATAAATTCAAACATATGATCTAAGGATTTATAAGATTCTGATTTCACACTTCTTATTGAAGACCCTACACAAATTCTAGTTAAATCAGAATTGAAAATGCTTGATGCTAGTAATGGATCCCAATTATTTTCATTAGAATTGTTCATCCACATTTGCCCCATGGATTCAGAGACCGTAGACAAAACATCCTCATCATTACCAAATCCATTTAAATTATTAGTTGAAAATTGAGAATAAAGAACTGAAATGCTAGTTAGTATTGTGATAATGTATGTATTCATTTTTCAACTACCATATATATATATGCATCATTGTTTTTCAAATAAATAGATTTAAAATTATTTAAACTATTGCCTTTAAGCAAAAAACCTTCAAAAGGAATTCCTTTAGCAATGTGATATTGAATCAAATCACCTATTTTGATTTCTAAATTGACATCAGATTCATCAATTAATCTAAAACCATATGACAAATCAAGGCTTGATTCATAAATTGAAGAAGATGAATATATCTGCTCATCAACATCTGAAACCAAGTCTAAATCAACTCTTAAACTAGAGCTGTTAAGGTCTGTCAAAGCAGTATCGATAGGGATAACAATTTTACTATTTGAACGAGATACTATCCCTGATGAATAATTATCTAGAAAAGTTTTAAAATCGTCAGAGTCTATTTTGCAGAAAATATCATATCCATAATTTATTGCAACTAGTGTGTCTGAAATGAAATTTGAATATGTAGCTATATCTTGAAGATTGTATATAGAAAAATCTTCAAACATTTTTTCATATACTATATTACCATCGTCACCCTCATAATCATGCCATGAAACATTCTGAACATAATGTCTCTCATAATTATCCGACCATGTTGCCTGTAAATTAGAACCTGGTTCAGGATGCCCTAAACTAAACTTAACTCCATTCAACTGTCTTTCAGAGTATATTGATATCGTCAATTCATATATATCTTCTACCTCATCATATGTTATGGAAGATATCCATATGGCTACTTGACTACTGCCCATTTCAGGTATTTCATTTTGGGAGTAAGCGATAAAATTATCAATATCTATTTCATATGAGCCAAGGTTAGATGATACAACAATTTGATTTTCAGGTAAAAACTGTTCATATATATCTTGAGTTTGATCTAAACCATAATCAAACCATTGTTCACCTTCATCTAGTAAACCGTTTCCCTCTGTACCACTATCTTGAATACTATTGTAATTGTCTCCATTAGGATCCATATTATAATTGTCTCCATGAGGGTCAGAGCCTTCGACATACTCTATATTTGGAAAAATTGAACACTCTGGTGTCTCTGGAGTACCTATTTCATACTCGTCTGAACAGCCATCTTGGCCAACATCTTCGTCAATTTCACCTAAATCATATTGGCTATTTGACTGTGTACATAAATTCTTAATACCACAATATCCATCTTCACTTTCGCTTGGTAAATTATCTAAGCCATAATCAAAAAAATACTCATAGTCTAAGTTAAATTGATTGTCTCCTTCACCTAAATCATATGTATTTGGAATCCCATCTACTCCATAGTCGAGCCATAATTCACCTTCTCCATCATCCCAAAAACCATTATTATTATTATCTGTCCAATCTAAAATTTCATTACCTTCAGTTCCTGAAATATTACCTGGATAATCATCTCCTTCTGGATCAGAATTATAATTATCACCGTGCGGGTCAGAACCTGAAACATAATCTATGTTTGGAAGAATCGAGCATTCTGGCGCCTCCGGTGTACCTATTTCATGATTATCTAGACATCCATCTTCACCAACATCAGCCCATTGCTCTCCAACATCTCCCTCATCCCAAAAACCATCATTATTATTATCTATCCAGTTTAAAACACCATTATTCTCTGTACCTTGATCATTATATATACAATCTTCAATATAATTACAGCAGCTTCCAAATCCATCTTCATACTGATTCTCACAATTATCAATACCAAAATCATTAAATTTTTCTCTACTAATAATATCACCTACTGAATTATATAAAATNTCATATTGCAGATTCCCATCCGTCAACATCGTATCATTACCATCATAGTTGTCACCAGACGGATCAGAGGCATCAATATATGCTCTAATATTCTGCAATTCAAATAATATATTATCTATTGAAGCCTGATTAATAGCATTATCATTTAATTTGATTTTAACAGTACCTAAATCAAATTTAGTTGATAAATTTTGGCTTGNAACAATNGGTTCTTCTATAAAAACTTGATTGAAATCAATTAGGGAATCAACTGCNCCTGCAATTGAGTCTCTAATATTAGTAAAATATATTGTAGACCAATTNNTATTTAGANCATCATTGATATAATAATAATTTTGATTAATNTTGGAAATCCCCTCTAATATAAATTGATATTCTGTAGTATCAACCAATTCCATCTTTATATAATCCAAATTAAATTTAGGTGTGAATGAATACTCATTACTAAAATCAGAAGAATACCATTCTACATACTGGATATCATCANTCTCTTCAGGAATGTATTCAATCACTAAATTAATATGAGAATTTTCACATAAAATTGAGTTAAAACTAGGAGAAAGAAAAGTTTCAGGGAGTGTAACTATTAATTCATTTTCAGAATTATCCGATATATGATAATCTAAAACATCACACTCCTCATTGANAGAATTCTCNCAAACACCTAACTCATTTAATAAATGTTGACCATGATTTACCCAATGTATTGAATCTTCTTCAATATAATTATNAGCTGATGATAATAATTTAATTTTCAAATTNCCTGAATCAACTATATCTGACAAATCTGAATTTGAAAATAATGATATAGTTGGGACTTCGACACTTACTACAGATGTACATATTTGATATTCATATTCAAAGAATTTATTTAAATCTATAGAAACCAGAGCTCTAACAGTATCTTTTTCAATATTAGCAACAGAATCTAAAAGAATACCAGAAAANAACAGCTCACNAAATGCGGTATTAATTGCACTAGGTATATTTTGATGCGATTGCAATGAATNATCAAGTTTAAANATATGCTGCTCAAATTCAANCCCATTNTCCAATGGAGCTTGAATAGAATCAGATTCACAGGAATAGAAAAAGAGTACTAAAANTAGANAAATAATATTTTTCATNCNGCTAATAATTATAGNTTATTTAATATTGAGTCNAAACTATTAATTAAATTCATCCANTCTGATGTAGTTGCCTNNTTAGGGAGAANAATAGAACTATTACTNGATTTTTTATACAAATTTTTNAAATCTTTANTNGNTTTAATCTGCTTATCAAGTGTATTCTTCTCATCATCAATTAATATTACATGATCACTATGCTTAATTGATGAAGTNTAGTTNTCAATNAACTTNTTTTTNGAATCATAATTAAGNTTGATCATNNCATATGATTTTTNAGAAAACATCCTAAAATCNTTTAATGAATGTATAACTGANACNGCNTTTATATTTGAATAAAATTCATCATCAGAATAATTTTCTTTTAANAACTGNGGAACAAATGACATCTGCCAATCACTACAAACAATAANATCTGGCTTCCAATANAATCGTTTAAGTGTATCNAGGGCCACCTTTGCAAACAATGCAAATCTAATATCATTNTCATTCAAAACTCTTCCATTTTTAGCNTTGTAAAGCAACTGAGTAAGNGGTTTNAAATANTCATCATCTTGAAGAAAATAAACTTGNACTCTAGTCTCCGGTATAAATGCAGATTTAATATTCATTAGNCTTTGTTCNCCNCCGAATTCTNTTTCCATATCTTTCAAACGAATAACTTCTCTNAAAATATATTTCCGTTCACTTATAAAACCATATTTAGGTTTTAANAATCGAATATCATAATTATCCTTTTCATGCAATACACAGCTAAGTCTATTTGAAAAAGAAGCTAAGCTATTCGATTCAGAAAATGGAGTTAATTCTGGACAAAGGTAAAATACTTTTAACTGNTTCATTTCTAATCTTTCTATTTTATTAATTTATTTGCTTTATTTATATANTCACTATTTGGAAAATTNATTCTTAANTNATCTAGATTTTGTTTNGCTAAATCATAGTCACCTAAATTCACATAACACAGAATAATCTTATACTGAGCATCATCTAATTTATTTGAATCTTGAAATTTNAATACTTTGCTAAACTCATTGATACTTTCTTTAAATAATTTNTGTTTATAATAAACTTCTCCAATCCAATACTGACAATTATCTGATAATGAGTGGTCAGATCTTAGCGAAATNAACTTTTCAAATTCACNTAAACTATTTTGAGCCAAACCATTATTAAAAAATGAATTCAATGCTTCTGAATANCTTCTAGAATACTCATCATCAGAAATNNNAACAGAGGNNTCAGANNTGATAGAAGATTGATTCTTAGATAATNTTTGAATTTTTGAATCAATTTTTACTAAATCATTAACAATCTCAAAATAAACACTGTCAGTATAAAAAGCTCTATCTTCTAAAACTTCAAACTTATTCTTCATTTTAATTAATGTTTGAGTNATCTTAGAACTAGANGAGTCATATTTATTTACAATTTCCATTTGATCGCTAAACTCTTCAGANAAAGTACTTAACATATTTTCTTGATATTCAATTCGATTATTTAATTCCTTAACTAATTGNTCCAACTCTAAAATTTTATTCTTCTGCTGTTCAATTCCAACTTTAACTTTATTATTATCAATTTGAGCTTGGTTAGCTTTAGATGAAGAAGCTGTTTTTGGGGCCGTTCCTGAACAACTATATAGGAACAATACTAAAACCATCATTAATATTGAATAAATTATATGTTTCATATGCACCGCTAACTACTTGAAAAATAGGAAAAACAATGAATAAATTTACAAAAATAAGAGAGAAGAACCAATTTAATAAAAGAAATGTTAAATATTATTTGTTATATTATTATTAATAATACTCAAAATCAATGCACAGGTTATAAAAAAAGTGCCGCCATAACTAAGAAATGGAGCTGGCAGTCCCGTTACAGGGAACAGTCCTACAGTCATGCCCATATTAACTATTAAATGAACATATAATATTGTAAATAACCCAACTAGTGATAGGCTTGAAAAGTCGTTATTAAATTTATTTAAATATTCTGTCACCCAATAAGTAAAGATCCCAAACATTAATAATATAAATGAAATCCCAATCAAACCAAATTCTTCACCTGCAACAGCAATAATAAAATCAGTACTCTTTTCAGGAAGGTATTGTAAATGACTCTGAGTACCCTGATTAAAACCTTTACCTGATATGCCACCCGACCCAATAGAAATTATTGATTGAAAAACCTGATATCCTGAACCAAAACGATCTCGCATAGGATCTAACAATGTAAGTAATCTATCTTGCTGATGAGGATATAAATTATCATAAACCACAATAGCCAATAATCCTGAACAAGTATTAATTACAAATACAATTGTTGCTTGAAAAATTGTTGGCTGACTATAAAACAGTATAAAAACTAGAATAAGCATCCAAAAAGAGAATGTCTCAATAGAATATGATGAAATCATACTAATTATAGGGGCTATAAACAAAAACAAATAAAAAGGCCTAAGGCCAATCCAATACAACATAGGAAAAATAACGGCTAAATATATAAGGGCTGTCCCCAAATCGGGCTGGCCAAACACTAATAATGCCGGAATCAGCCCTATTATTAATGATAAAATAATAGTTATAAACTGATCTTTATTATCTTTTCTATCTGATAAAAATTTTGCCAATGCACATACTAATATTATTTTACCAAACTCAGATGGCTGAAAACTAAATGGGCCCATTTCAATCCAACGAGAAGACCCCCCTCTCTCTGGCATGAAATATGTAATTATTAAGCTGATTATTAAAAATATATAAAGATGATATGCATATTCATTTAATATTTTCAATCTTATAAATTGCATAAAAATAAACACTACCAATCCGATGCACATCCATTGAAGCTGGTTATAAAATGTAATATAATTGGTACTGCTTCCGATACTATCAAAGCTAGTACTTCTCAACAACACTAAACCAAAAATACATAAAGAAATTGCTGGCAATACAATTGGCCAAATTATTTTAAAATTAAACTCTCTATTAAATATTTTATTTAAAACTTTTACATTTTGGAATCTAATCATAACCATTTATCTCTCTATAATAATCAAATAATTTTCCAGCGATAATAGAACCTTCACCAGACCCTTTCCCTCCATTTTCAATTATAACAGCTATAGACATCATATCCCCACTTGCAATTGAAGTATAACCCGCAAACCATGAATGTGGCTCCCCATGAGGATTCTGAGAAGTCCCTGTCTTGCCCCAAACTTTATTATTATTTATTTTAGCACGCCAACCAGTACCACCCGTATAATTAACGACTTGCCACATAGATTCGTTAATAGCATCCCAAGTTGCTGCTTTCAAATTTAATGTAAAGGGTTTAGCTTGTTTATTTAATTTCAAATGAGGTTCAAACGTATTCCCTTTGGTAGAAATAAGATTAATCATTTGGAGAACTTGAATAGGCGTTGCTGTCACATCTCCTTGACCAATAACAAAATTCAACAAATGGCCTTGTGCCCAACCAAATTTTCCATACCTATCATTCATATATTCTCTACTAGGTATTAAACCTGATTTTTCTGATGACAAATCAATATTGGTCTTATTATTAAATCCAAATGATTTTGCAATTGATGACCAATCATCTATATTGATGTTTTTAATCAACTCAAAATAATACACATTGCAAGAGTGCTTGATTGATTCCAAAAGATTTGTAGGACCATGCCCATCTCTATTCCAACAATGATAAGTTTGTCCATAAAAATCATATGAACCCTTACAATCTACAGTCCAATTCTTACTGACAATATTATTATCTAATGCATAAGATGCAGCCACCAATTTCAATACCGACCCTGGAGGATATAAACCCTGAATAGCTCTATTCATAATAGGGTTGTCATCGTCAGAATTCCAATCGGACCAAAGCTTTGCTGGAACTGGTCCTGTAAATGATTTTAGGTCATAATCAGGAAAACTCACCATAGCTAATACACCGCCTGTTTTAGGGTCCATTGCAATAATTGAGCCCTTTTTATTCTCCATTAGAGATTCTGCATACTTTTGCAATCTTATATCTATAGTTAAATATAAATTCTCACCATTTACAGCTTGAGTACTTTTTTTTGAATCATAAACACCATGATTTAAACCTTTAACATCATATAAATGGTACTCCAATCCGTCTTGACCCTTCAAATCGCATTCGTAAATTTTTTCAATACCCGTTTCACCATATATATCACCTAATTTATATTTATGATTACAAATACCAGATCTTAAAATCACATCTGGAACTTCTCTTAAGTAGCCTAATACATGAGTTGCACTCGCATTTGAAGGATATATCCGAGCTGGAAACTCTGAGAAAAATAATCCAGGAAATTCTAATTTGTATTCTTGAATTTTAGACATATCTTCAAATTGAACATGTTTTTTAATAGTTATAGGATCAAATTTTTTAAACTTTTCCTTACCTTTAAACACTATCTGTCTCAGGCTATCCTCATTAATATTGATTAGTCTTGAAAGAAGCTTATAATTAAAGTGCTCTGATATCAAAAAAGGAGTAAACTTCAAATCATATGTAGGCATATTATCAACAATAGGTACTGAATTCCTATCATAGATAATACCTCTAGGAGCATTGTAATAAATTTTTCTTAGACTATTCGCTTCAGAGCTAACATTCAACTCTTTATGCTTAACAACAGCAATATGAAAAAATTTAATTTCTAATAAAATTATAATGAAAACTGATATAAAGAATATTGTTTTTTGTCTNTAAGATTTTGANTTATTTATATTTAGTTCCATTATAGCAATTTATTTTTAAAAACTAATTTTTCACATAACAATAAAAGTAAAAANACTATAATTGAATGTAGTAAAATAAAAATTAATAGATAGTATAAATCAAAAATTGTTCTTGAAAATAAATAAAAATAAATAAAAAAATGTNTTATATAAGAANTAAAAATAACTCCATACTGCACCCTTCTACTCCAAATAGTTTTATAATTATATATTGATCCTAGCAAGTAGGCTGCAATTGATTTAGATAATGATAAAACACCTAGTAATTGAGCTTGAGTTGAAAAGTCTTGAATCAAACCTAAAATAAAGCCAATTACTATTGCAGAAAGCCTCCCNAAAAAAATAGCTATTACCGTTATATATAATAAAATAATATCTGGTTGAATCTGTAANGATTTAATACTAATAATAGGGAAATAAATTTGAAAAAGGACAACANTACAAATTAATAATAAATGAACTAAATATTTATTCTTCATNTTAATCATTGAATTACAAAAATATAATTAAGATTATTTAAATCAGAAATGATTTCTACAATTACATCTTGAAAAGGGCTATTATTATCTTTATTAACAGATATTACTTTAGCCACAGGTATATTAGCCGGATANATATCTGATATACCTGATGTATAAGCTATCTCTCCAACAGATAAATCCATAGATTTTCTAACACCTTGTAATATGCCGTATCTATCTACCGTTGGAATAAAATTTGCTAATGAACGATCCCTACCTATTCTAACAGATACACTGAAATTTTTATCATTAATTAGCTGNACTTGTGATGTATTATCTCCAACAGCACGCACTTTCCCTATTAAACCATATACATCCAACACAGGAGAATCTTTATAAATACTATCATTAACACCTATATCAATCATAATAGTTCTAACTGAAGAAGAATTCCTGTTNGTTACATTGGCAGGCTCCAAATTCCAAAATTTGGATTCTTTAAAACCTAACATTTCTCTGAGCATAATATTTTCTGCTTTATAAGAATTTAGATTAGAGATTTCTATATTACGCCTTACTAGCAACTGCTTAAGGTATTGATTTGACTCTTTTACAGAAAGTATATCTAAATACCATTTTTGCGGATAAGCTATAACCTTAATCATAGCAGATAAATCTGATTGGATCGCAGTCACCTTTTGAGAATTGCTATTGAAGAATAAAANTAATGATATAATAATAGATATTAATAAAGCTAAAGAATCTTTATTTAATAATCTAAAAAAGTTCATTTTCTAAGCCAATAAAACATTAGAATATCTTTTAATATCACCTAAGACAATCCCGGTACCTTTAACCACTGACAACAATGGCTCTTCTGCCACATGGACGGGCAAACCTGTTTTGTTCCTTATATGTAGGTCCAAGTCCTTAAGTAACGAGCCTCCACCAGTTAATATTATTCCAAAATCTATAATATCTGAGGCATGTTCAGGAGGTGTTTTATCAAGAGCTCTTTTGATAGCATTAGTAATTTGGAATACTGTTTCAGAAAGAGCTTGCCTAATTTCATCATAAGGGACTTCAATTGTTTTAGGAATTCCAGTTATAAGATCCTGTCCNTTAACAGANTTTCTATTTCCTTCAATCCTAACTGCAGAACCNACAGTNCATTTAATTTCTTCTGCNGTCTTTTCACCAATAGCTAATTTATGCTGNTCTTTAAACCAAACTATAATAGCTTCTGTTTGTTCATCTCCTGCTATTTTTATAGTTTCAATTGTACCAATTCCATCNAGAGAAATAACTGCAATTTCAGTAGTNCCCCCACCTATATCAACAATCATATTACCTATAGGCTTATCAACTTCAATCCCAATACCAATTGCAGCAGCCATAGGCTCTTCAATCAAATATACCTCACTTGCATTAGCATGTTCTGCAGCTTCTCTTACTGTTCGTTGTTCCACAGGAGATACACCTGAAGGAATACATATTACCACTCTCGGTCTAGCAATACGACTTAAATTTATTTTTCTTATGAANCCCTGAATCATAGCATCTGTCATTTTATCATCGGAAATNACNCCATCTTTCANGGGNCTTATTGTTTCTATNCCACTATGAGTTCGTCCAACCATTTCTTTAGCTTCATTACCAACTGCAATAATTTCATTTGTAACAGTNTTTTTTGCTACAATTGAGGGTTCATTAAGAACTATACCTTGACCTTTAATCCAAACTAATGTATTGGCTGTACCAAGGTCAATTGCTATATCTCCTGCAACTAAATTNTTTATAATGTTCATATCTTTAAATTCCTAACTAAATTCTTTAATGATAAAAGTGTCTTACTCCAGTCATNANAATAGACACNCCTAGTTCATCNGCCCTTTTAATAATTTCATCATCCTTAATCGAACCGCCAGGCTGAATAATGGTTGTTATGCCATTTTCATAAGCCAAATCAATGCTATCTGAAAATGGGAAAAAAGCATCNGANCCAATAACAGCATTATCTAANGAAAGACCCGCTTCCTTAATTTTTCTAATTGCTATTTTCAANGAGTCTATNCGGGACATNTGGCCTGCTCCAATTCCTATAACCTGATTTTCATTCGCAATTACTATAGCATTTGATTTAACATATTTTACGATTTTCCAAGCTATTTTCATAGCTTGCTTTTCTTTTTCTGTAACTTTTTTTTCAGTTACTANTTTAAAACTATCTAACTCTTTNAAAGAAGANTCTTTTTCCTGAANAACAAACCCCCCAGCTGCAGACTTTACAGATAAACCNTTAAATGCATTTACATCTTCCAATGTCAATATCCGTAGNTTTTTTTTTGTTTTAAANACCTCTAAAGCATTATCAGAAAACCCNGGNGCNATTATACATTCTAGNAATGGTTNNATCATTTTTTTAGCCANGNTTGAGTNNACATTAGAATTAAAGCCNACAATCCCTCCAAAATAACTAACNGGNTCAGTAGAAACTGCTTTATCATATGCAGCATCTAAATCTTTCCCAATCCCAAAACCACATGGATTTGCATGTTTTATTATTGCACATGCAGGATCGGAAAACTCATTTACTATNCTAAAAGCAGATTCTAAATCATTATAATTGTTATATGATAATATTTTNCCTTGATGCTGATTCCAAACAGTATCTTTTTTATTNTCNTCTAAATAAAAAGCTCCNTTTTGATGAGGATTCTCACCATATCTTAAAGAGTTNTTTTTATATAANTTAATATTCAACTCTTCAGGTAANGAATCTGNTTCANNATCCCTANTATAATAATTAAATATTTCACTTTCATAATTTGATGTCATTTTNAAAACTTTTGTTGCAAAAGNTATTCTATCTTTTTNAGGGATATCCCCTTTGTTTTTTGAAAAAATATTCATAAAAAGATTATATGATTCAATATCCGTTAAAGGAATTACATTCTGATAATTTTTTGCNGCAGCTCTAACCATAGAGGGACCACCNATGTCAATAAACTCTATTGATTTTTCTAAATCTAAATTTTGTTCAACTGCANTTTGTACAAATGGATAAAAATTAACTACTACTATATCTATTTCGACTCCACCAATAGACTCTAAATCGCTTAAATGCTTTTCATTATTTCTATCAGCAAGAATTCCTCCNAAAATNTTNGGATGTAAAGTTTTAACCCTTCCNTCCATAACNGAATCTATACCNGTTATTTCNGATATAGATTTAACTTTAATATTNTTTTCCTGNAANACTTTCTTTGTTCCACCTGTAGAAATAATTTCAATATTATTATCCATTAGAAATTTAGCCAATTCTAAAATTCCATCTTTATTCCAGACACTTATTAATGCTCTTTTTATCAATTTAACTCCTATTATATTTTTCGCAGAACTGTTTAACAATTCTGGGATAGTTTTCATGTTCTAATTCTAAAACTCTTTTTGCTAGAGTATCTGGAGAATCTTCTTTCAATACTTTAATTTCTTGCTGATAAATAATGTCTCCNGCATCGTACTCACCATTAACAAAATGAATCGTTATACCNGTTTTCTCTTGNTTTGAATCAATTACAGCTCTATGAACATTCATNCCATAAAACCCTTTTCCACCAAACTTAGGTAATAATGCTGGATGTATGTTTATAATTTTTTCATCATATTTTTCAATTATTTTTCTAGATATTTTTTTCATATATCCAGCTAATATAATTAAATGAATATTATTATCATNTAAAACTTNNAGCATTTTNTCTTNNANATTATCAGAAAACCTNAATTTATTTATTATNTGNTAANCAATNCNATTTTCTTTTGCNAANTCAACTGCTTTACATNTTGGATTATTGCTAATNAGNAATGCTAAATTCCCNAAAATATNCCCATTTANTATATGATTATATATATTTATAAAATTTGAGCCTGNACCAGAGGCAAAAACAGCTAAATTNCACTTNCTATCCATATCTTGATTCAATTACACCACANTTCCTAGAACCATGTNAGATGAATAATTTATNAATTCAACTGAGTGAATTTCATTAATCAATCTNTCATCTTNAGGAACATGTACTTTAATATAGTTTTCNGTAAGACCTGAAACNTATCCATCTTCACATGATTCAAATAATATATTTGCCNTTGATCCTAAATTAGANTCTATAAATGNTTTCTTTTTTTCATTAGATAAGGATACTANCANTTTTCTTCTATCTTGCTTAGTTATNTCANGAACTTTATTATNAATAAACACNGNNTTAGTATTNTCTCTCTCNGANTATGAAAAAACATGNAAATANGTAATGTCTAATGATTTTATAAATTCATANGTTTTTAAAAANTCTTCATCNCTTTCNGATGGNAATCCTACTATTACATCAACACCTATACAACAATTAGGAATTNNACTTTTTATTTTTTNAATCTTANNTCTATATAAATCTANGTCATACCTTCTTCTCATCAATTTTAAAATCTTATCACTNCCNGATTGCAGCGGNATATGCAAATGAGGTAAAATNTTTNTTGAANNTGCAATNAATTCTATAATTTCATCACTTAATAAATTAGGNTCTATAGATGATATNCGNCANCGTTCAATACCATTNTCATTCTCAATCAACTTCTAATAAATCTATAATANTTTCACCATTCCTTATTCCAAANTCACCTAAATTNATACCTGANAATACTATCTCTTTAATNTCTGAATTTGCNANTTCTTTAATTATTGGNNTCATNNCTTTAANAGTNGAACTNCNACTTTTNCCNCTAGCCAAAGGNATNGTGCAAAATGANCAATTNTAATCACANCCATCNTGAACTTTTANAAAACTTCTAGTCCTTTCATCTATNGANTATGATGGAATAAATTCATCNACATCTTTTATATTAGTTTCAGAAAATATTTTTTGATTTGAGTGCTGATAATTTTCAATATATTCTGGTAAATTAAATTTAGCATGGGCACCTAAAACTATATCTACACCTGGAATTTTAGAAATTTTCTCTGTTTGCANCTGGGCATAACANCCAATAATTGCCACATAAGANTCTGGAGATTTACTNTTGATTTTTCTTACTAATTTTTGTGCTTTGTTATCAGCATTCTCTGTTACNGAACATGTATTAATAACATATATGTCTGCATTGTAATCTGAAAAATTGACTCTAGAGTAGCCTGCCGATAAAAAATCTCGAGCAATAGTAGATGTTTCAGAAAAATTTAATTTACAACCAAGTGTATAGAATGCTACTTTTCCATAAGGAGAACTCATAAAAACCTATATTTTTACCAAAATAAGAGATAGTTAAAAATACATCTAATTAGAGAATTTTTTTCATTAAAAAATGCTGTATATCATTAAATAATAAATAAGTTTTTTTTTCANTTATATAGCCTNATTTTTGATAAAACTTAACCGCTATTTCTCTAGATTGAAGAATAATCTCTTTTGCACCTCTTTCCTTTGCAATCTTTTCTAAATCAAAAATTAACAATTTACCAAAACCTTGATTTTGATATTCATTTTTAATAGCCATATATCTTATCTGAGCCTGTTCTTTGCCGTTGTCCTGCAAACGACCCACACCNATATAATTATCATTACACATAATCATTCTATGTACACACTTATCTTCTATTGAATCTTTTTCGCTACCTACAGGTTGTTNCCAAGGTTTACGCANCTCTAAAAATCTAATTTCATAATATTTACTAATCTCAAATTCAGTTGCAGGTGTAATTATATTAATATTATCCGACATATATTTATATTTTNATTAATTTAAGCTCNCCCATTGTTCTTTCNTCTGAAAACATAAATGTCCTATCTTCATAATACCATATTTGCTTATTNACCATNTTATTATTATCATAAAAAACCTCAATAGATTNAGGTGGACCATTAACTATATATACTTCTCCTCTATCAGTCTTCCATCCTNTATTNTATTCAGAAAAATTATNATTTACATATTGAAATCGCACTTTAATTAATTCTAAAAATTCATTTTTATTCGTTTTNAAATCCAANTCTTTATTNTCAATATANCTCANAACAAATGATAGCTGCTCATCTTCAGATAATGCATATAATGATTTAATTTCAGAATAAGGTAAAATATAGGCCATCACACCTAAAACAACATCAATATCAGATGACCATAATGAAGTTTCTTTATCTCTATATACATCTAATGAAACTTTTTTAGATAAAGCAGAAACAATATCAACTGTAATATCTCCAAAGATATCATTTGGAATCTCTATAGGACATTCCAATAGAGAATTCTCATTTTCAATACAATCACTAATATTATATGATTTTAAGATTGNATTATCTTTCGCAATAGAGCATCTGTAACTATTAGAATCAAATAAATGATTAGACAATTCAATCCACAATTCATTATCTTGTCCAAGTGTTCCATCAATTAAATATTTTTTTTGATCGCCCTCATAAGTAAATAATGTAACATTCTTATTAGAATTATTTATATTATCTGTAGCCGTCCAATTATTAAAACTATCTAAATCTTTAACTCCCACTAAAACTTTATAATCACCTTTTAATAAATAAAACTGATATTCTAGTTCATGTAAATCTGAGGCTCTAGTATCTTCATAATATTTTTTAATAATTTTATTTATATTAGAAATTCTCTTAATCTGCTTACCAGAGGCCACCTCTTCCAACCTAATACTGGTTTCTATAGATGCTTCAAATTGATTATTTTTTTTAATAAATACTAAATTAGATGTAGGAAACACTATAGATGTTTTTACAAATAAAGAATCAGNATTTATATTATATACCATTGTATATAACTCAAGATTTTTGTTTTTTGTTTTTTTTATATTTTTATTTCCTATACCACAAGAAACAATTACTAGTAATAATAAATACCAAACCTTACTCATAGTCACTTTTATCCCAATTATAAATAGCTATGCCATCATTAGTCATAAACCAAACTTTGTCATCATTAGAATTAATATTATATATCTTAGAGCTGAGAATTCCATCCCCTCTATCAAAAATCCAACTATTATTTGTATTAATATTTAACAGTTTGCAATAATCAATATAATTTAACCATAATAAATTTCCTGATATTGAAAAATTTAAAACATTGGATTTGAAATTTTCACTTTTCAAATCTAACAAACTAATTTTCCATAAATCTTCATCATTTGCAAATATATAGTCTTTATGCAATGCCACATTTTTGAATTTCCTATCTGAAATTAGAGTATATGAATCCATAT
The DNA here is from genome assembly GCA_002701525.1 of Fidelibacterota bacterium. GTDB lineage: Bacteria > Fidelibacterota > Marinisomatia > SCGC-AAA003-L08 > D37C17 > SCGC-AAA003-L08. Next base: position 19,471 of record NZVQ01000040.1, read on the forward strand.
CTAAATATTTTTGGAAAAGACCTTTTTCTGAAGCTATATACATAATTCCATCATCTATTAATATATCATAAACTTCTGAATTCTTTAATATTTTTGATAANGAATTTTCATCTTTAATAACTTGATTCGATATAGTTGAAATCTCATTATATCCTTTTGAAGTAGCTANATAAATAGAACCATTATAATATTCNAAATCCCAAATAGCNCTATCGTATAGGTTTAAATCAACCTTGAACCAATCGTCATTAAATTCATCAAAAATCAATAGTCCATCCATTGTNCCTATATATATAATATTATCCATTGATATGATATCATTNACATCAATATTTTGGATAAGCATTGATAAATCTGAGTCAATATATTTCCATTGATTTCGATATTCATCCCATTTATTTAAAAAAGGATAATTATTTTTTCTAAAGCTATGCTTATGTCTTTTAATTCCAGTTCTTAAAAATTGGCTATCACCAAACCACCATTNCATATTATCATCAATAATGGCAACTGTAACATTTTTGAATTTTAACCCAAAATCAACAACCTCTAATCGATGTGAATATGAGGATCCTTTAAATATAATTCCTTTATCTGTTCCAACCCATATATTGCCTGAACGGTCCTCTTTAAATGCTGTTGGATATAACACATCACCTCTGTTATTTATAATTTTATTATATCTCACATCCCATTCATCAAATATTACATAGTTGCTTAAATCAATATTGATATTTTGACCATAATTATCTGTAACACTACTCCAATCAATATTATTAATCTCATTATAATCAATATCNTGTTCAATAATTAATCCTGTAATNTGATCTANAGGAATCATCCTATCATAAAGCTTGACCCATATGTAATTAGGAGAACTCCCTATATTAATTATCTCACTAGTATCAATAATATTAAATCTTCTATATGAAATTTCACTCCAAAAATCATGAAAGGAATGTTTCATCCTTATGCCATATTTATCAACCAACCAATATACACCTGTATTAGAATCAAAGTNAAAATGATCTATTNTATTATTAAAGTCTATTTGATTGGACAAGTTGTAATTGTAATAATAATTATCTTCGATATCATTATAAGAATAAATACCATTACTAGATATAAAATGTACTAATTCATCATCCTCTATGATTGAATGTATCGGCCCAACCTTCTTGAAATGAGTCCACTGATCCATGTCGAATGAAAGCAAAAAAGAAATCAACAATAATTCAATTAATACATATTTCATTATAAAAATTTATTTTTTTCTAAGGAGTAAACTAGAACCAGACATCTCTTTTGGGATATCAATAGAGAGCATATCTAAAATTGTGGGAGCAATATCAGCCAATTTACCTTTTGACTGCAAATCAAAATCCTTATTAGGAGAAATTAACAATAATGGGACAGGTAATGTAGTATGTGCTGTATGAATTTTCCCTGTTTCAGGGTCTTCCATCATCTCTAGATTACCATGGTCTGCAGTAATGAAAATAGGTGCTGCTGTAGAGGCAAGAATTTTACCTATACAATAGTCAACAGTTTCTACAGCTTTAACTGCAGCTTCAATGTTACCTGTATGACCAACCATATCAGGATTAGCATAATTCATAATTATTGCATGATAATTATTTTGAGTTATTCTTTCAATCACTTTATCTGTTAAAGGAACAGCATTCATCTCNGGCTGCAAATCATAGGTGTCCACCTTAGGAGATGGTATTAACAATCTATCTTCACCTTCAATCTTTTTTTCTTCTCCACCATTAAAAAAATATGTCACATGTGCATATTTTTCAGTCTCAGCTGCCCTTAATTGATTCATTTTATTATAAGATAATACTTCACCTAAAATATTATTCAATTTCACCGGAGCATATAAAACTGGAAAAGAAAATTTGTCATCGTATTTTGTCATACTAACAGTTGATATTTTTTTAAAATTAATTTTAAAAGAATCGAACTTATCATCTGTAAATGCAGACATTATCTGTCGCATTCTATCTGCTCTAAAATTAAATGTAATTAATCCGTCTAAATCTTTAATTATTCCATCTTTATTTTTTATTTTTGGAGTAATAAATTCATCTGAAATTTTTTCATCATATGATTTAGATATTGATTCTGTAAAATCATTGATTTTTTCACCTTCTCCATTTATATACAAATTATAAGCTAATTCTGTTCTTTCCCATCTTTTATCACGATCCATCGCATAGTATCTACCACATATAGTTACAATTTCGCCATACTGAATCTCTTTCAAATAATTTTGCAAATCATTTACATATTCAATACCACTGTCAGGAGAAGTATCCCTACCATCTGTAATGACATGAATATATGTCTTTTTAATATTATTAATTTTTGCAAGATTTAATAAATGNTTTAAATGATTTATGTGACTATGAACACCACCATCACTTAATAAACCCAAAAAATGAAGATTAGAATTATTTTTCTTTACGAATTCAAAACAAGATATAAGATTTTCATTATTAATCATATCGTTATTCTGAATATCACTATTTATTCTAACTAAATCCTGCTTAACAATTCGTCCTGAACCAATATTCATATGACCAACTTCTGAATTGCCCATAACTCCATCAGGAAGGCCTACAAACTTCCCTGAAGTCTCAATTGAAGAACAAGGATGATTTTTAAATAAATCATCTAATATTGGAGTATTGGCAAGAGCATATGCATTACCTTGCTTTTCTTCTCTTAAACCAAAACCATCAAGTATAATAAGAATAAATTTTAATAGATTTTCTGCCATATTTTTAATAAAAAAAAAGCCGTGCAAAAGCACGGCCTTTTTTTTTAAACACATTATCTTAGTAATAACATTTTCTTTGTATGAATAACATTACCACTTCTCAGCTGATATATATATATCCCTGATGGAACATTAAGACCATTATTATCTATAGCATCCCAAGTAATATCATATGCTCCAGCTAAATGAAAGTCATTCACTAAATCATATATCAACTTACCAGTAAGATCATATACATTTATGCTAACTATGCCATGTTCAGCAACATCATAATTAATGGTCGTTGATGGATTGAATGGATTTGGATAGTTCTGAGATAATCCAAACTCTTCTGGAATAACATGGTCATCAATTGCTAAGTTATAATCACCACATGCATTACCTTCACTATCAACACCTGAAACTGCTGATTCAATTATATCATCTGAACTTATAAGATTATTGTTTGAATCCCAATATAAAGTATTTGGATACTCACCTAAAGCAAAACTCCAGCAATCAATCCAACCATCTCCATCATCATCATTGTCTTCACAGGCATCTAAATTTCCATCTCCATCTCTATCTGTACCCAATCTATTAGGATCATAATTGTCAGGACAAAGATCGCACACATCACCAATAAAATCATTATCTCCATCTTCCTG
>NZVQ01000041.1 GCA_002701525.1 Fidelibacterota bacterium
AATTGGGGAAATATGGAGTACATGTTATTTTATTTAGCTTTAGCTATTGCTACTATATTCTATGGTGTAAAATTTTATGATAAAACTAAGGCGATAGGTGAATAGAACACAGTATATATTATTTGTTATTTTTTTTAACATATTAATACCGTGTGCTGTTTGTTATGGTGCTACAGATGACCCTATGGCAAATGGTATGAATAATGCGGTTTTATTTTTATTAGGAGTAATATCTTTTATACTTTTAAGTATTGTTGGAAGTATAATTCATTTTTATAAAAGAAGTAAATCATTAAACTGAAATTGTAAGGGATAGAGTATGATTGAATTTTTTGGCAAACTTGGGGAGCATTTAGGATTTCCAATAAATGCATCTGAACATGGTTTAATAATTGACCATATGAATGGATGGATACATTGGTTGATGCTAATTTTATTTATTGGTTGGGGAATATTTTTCATTTATACATTATATAAGTTTGGTTTGAATAATAAAAATGAGAAAGCAGATTATGAAGGTGTGAAAAGCCATTATTCAACCTATGCAGAATATGGTGTGATTTTATTTGAGGTTTTTTTATTAATAGCATTCGCTATGCCTGTTTGGTCAATGGTTAAGACAAATCTTCCAGACATTGATAATGATACTATAGAAATCAGAGTTATTGCTCAACAATTTGCATGGAATATACATTACCCTGGTGCAGATGGGAAATTTGGAAAAACTAATATTGATCTTGTTGATGAAGAAAGTAACCCTGTTGGATTAGATAGAGAATCAGTAAATGGAGCAGATGATATTGTGAAAGTAAATCAGATGCATATCCCTGTAAATAAGGATATAATGATTTATCTTTCTTCTAAAGATGTTATTCATAGTTTTTCTCTACCTGAAATGAGGGTAAAACAGGATGCTATTCCTGGTCTTACTATCCCTGTTTTTTTCAGGGCTACTTTAACGAGTGATGATTTTCTAAAAAAAATAGTAGGTACTAAAAGAGATGAATTGGATCAAAAGGGATATGAAATAGCTTGTGCTCAATTATGTGGAAATTCCCATTATAGAATGAAAGGCTACATGACTGTGGAAACCATGGAAGAATATGAATCATGGTTAGAAGAGCAGGCTGAGTATTTAGAAGCTGAAGATGATGACGATGATTGGTAAATAAATATTTGATATAATCATTAAAGGCTCAGTAATTTTGTTTCTGAGCCTTTTTTGTTACAATTAGGAGAAGTGATGAATTATTTTAGTATGAATGAAGTATCAGTTGGTACGGAAGTTAAAATTAAAAATTCTGATTTGAAAGGTAGAGTTGTAGAAGTTTTTCATTTTCCTACTACTTTTAAAGTAGAATTTGAAGATGGAAAATTTGAAGTATTCAAAACTCATGAAATTGAAATTTTAGATAATAGTAATGTTGAGGATGCAGATGAATAATTTTTGGATTTTANCAGGTTCTATATCATGTGCTTTGTGTGTGATTATTGGAGCATTTGGAGCTCATGGATTAAAAGATGTCTTGAATGATTATGCTAGAGATATTTATGACAAAGGAAACTTATATCATTTTTTTCATTCTATTGCATTAATCATAAATGGGATTTTAGCTAAAAATTTTATGGATATAAGTTTTGATTTTTCAGGATATTTATTCTTAGCAGGTATAATATTATTTTCATGTAGTTTATATGCATTAGCAATTACTGATATTAAAATACTAGGTGCAATAACTCCAATTGGAGGTGTTTGTTTTATTATTGCATGGTTATATATTGCTTTCCAAATTTATAATAATTAATAATGTATTGTTATTTTATTATTAGTGTTCTTTTTGTTTTCGGGTATTCCATTGAATATCCTGTAGAAGACCTTAAGCAGGCAAAGGTAGTTGAATTTATATCTACTAAAACAATTAATTATATAAATAATCTTAAAATTAATGGAGATGATAAATATTATCATTTTCAGAAACAATTAGATGCTTATTTAGAAAGATCGAAAGCAAGAGTTATACTTAATAATATTGAGGGAGCACATTCTGATTTAGATCAAATTTTGATGAAAAATCCAGAATATTGGGTTGCATATTATTATAAAGGCAAACTNTACACATCTGTATTAGATTATTCATCAGCATTACCATACTTAGAAATAGCAGTTGAGAACGATATCAATTTAGATGATTTATTTATGTTAAGAGCTATTGCAAGATTTGAAGAAAATGTAAAAGATTTAGGGCTAGANGACTTCGAAAAATTACTTAAGTCTAATACTCTNTCTCAGCNTGATAGATTTNAGGCCTTATTNTATTATAGTAAGATTTTATTTATAAGTGGAGATTTAGAGAATTCTTTAGATGCTGCTATTGATGCATATGAAATTGATGATGAAAATATTGGTCTATTAGAGCATAAAGGAAATATTTATAGATTATTAAATATGCCTAAACTGGCCATTGTTGATTTTAACAAGGCTTTAAGTTTAGGTTATAATAATAGAGAATTATATTTATATAGAGGTTTATCTTATATTCAATTAAATGAGCATTCTAATGCAGAATTAGATTTAGCTAGATATTTATCTTTAGCACAAAANNCTGATTCAAATAGGCCTCAGGCATTANTAGAATTTGCTACTGTAAAATTTTATCTAGAAGATATGGATGAGGCTTTATCTAATTTAGACGAGGTTATTAGTTTAATTCCACTAGAATTATCAGCATATGCTTACAGGGGCATAATTCATTATAAAAAAGAATCTTATCAAAAAGCAATNGATGATTTTAATATAGGTATTAAATCAGGGCTATTTCATCCAGATATATATTTATATAGAGGTAATGCAAAATTCTATTTAGGTCAATATGAATCAGCTTTAATAGATTTTAATACATACCTATCGATGAATCCAAAACAAGAAGNGTCTCTGTATGATGTATATATTAATAGGGCAATTATTTTCTATAGCTTAGAATACTATGAAGATGCATTNAAAGATCTTAACCAATCANTAGAAATTAAAGAAACTGGTGAGGCATATGTNCATAGAGCAAATGTAAATAGATATTTAGATAGAATTGACGATTGCATGGATGATTTAAATAAATCATTAGAATTTGGTGAGACACATATTGATATTTATTTATCTAGAGGTCTTATTCATTTCTACAATCAAAATTATGAATTAGCGGAAAAAGATTTAGATTTATTTTTAAGTAATCATCAGGGTTTCCATAAAGATGAGCTTCAAGCTGTTTTGAAGAGAGGAATTGCGAGATATCATTTAAGTAAGTTTGAATTAGCCCTATTAGATTTTAACGAACTATTATTTAGAGATCCTTCAATTATAGAGGGATATAGATATAGAGCAGAAATATATTTGATGAATGATAAAAAGCAACTAGCAAAAAGAGATTTAAATCAGGCATTATTATCTTCTGAAACTATTCCAGAAATATATTTACTTAAAGGAATAGTTGAATTATCATTAAGTAATTTTAATTCTTCAATTATTAATATTAATGAGTTTATTAATTTAACATCATCAGGACATGCTAGCTATTATCAAGCATTCCATGAGAGAGGTATGGCTGAATTTTTTAATGAAAATTTAGTTGATGCATGTATAGATTGGAATTATGCTGCAGAAAATGGATATGTCAAATCTATTCAGTTAATTCAAAAAAATTGCAATATATACTCTAAAAGTTTCGAATGATAATATTTTACCTTTTCGCTTTGAAGGGCATGTATAGATGAGTTAAATTTCAGCTTTAAATTAAGAATTGAAATTAATTATCTGAGGGAATATGTATAAAAAGAAAAAATTAGCAAGAAAGAAACATAGAAAAAATAAATTACGATTAAAAGCAAAAATTCAAGAATCGTTATTAAAAGCTAAACCAAAAAGTAAAAAAGTTGTAGAATCTAAAGTAGAATCGGNTGAAACATCAACTACCAAGAAAGCTGCTGCGAAGAAGGCTCCAGCGAAGAAGGCTCCAGCGAAGAAAGCTGCTGCGAAGAAGGCTCCAGCGAAGAAAGCTGCTGCGAAGAAGGCTCCAACAAAAAAAACCGCAACTAAGAAAAAAGATTAACTTTCTTCTAATATAATATTAATTATTAANATGATATCTAAAACAGTCAAGATACCATCAGAATCCATATCTGCATTATAATTAATACCTTCACTGTATATAATCATATTAACTAGTATTATTATATCTAAGATGTCAATTTGGGAGTCACCATTCAGATCTCCTGAAAGGCTATTGTTTTCTGTTTCTATACATATTTGTTCGGTATGTAAAGATTGATAATTTTCATATACTGCAGTCACATTATAGCAATATGTACTAGNAGGTAATATATTTGTATCTAAGTGCCATGTGTCTTGTGTGAAAGCGATGATANTATTATCTCTATATACATTATATCCAATAGGAACTTCTCTATTAGAATTNTTTATTTCTGGTAAAATTAAGCGAAGGCCATCTTCGTTATGAGTTCTTTCATAAACTATATTTAATTCAATAGATTCAGCATNACTCAATTCCTGTTCGCAATATATAGGATTGGTATCTAAACAGTAATCACAAAAATCAATACAACAATCTCCCAAGTCAGCGCATGCTTCATCACAATAGCAGTTGTTTTCAAACCCACCACATGAATTATTNCAGGACCCATCTAATATAATGCTGCAATCTTCAGGACAAATAATTTCATCTTCACCTATTTGTGCATCGCAGAAGCCATCACCACAGTATGATTCAGTAGCATCTCCTTCATCATTGCAATCGCCACCATCAAAATTAAATTCTTCACACATAAAGTTAACTCCAAAATCGCCATCATCACAGATACCATCACCATTCCATTGTTGGTACCAATTATCAACACATGTATTATCACAATCAGCAAATTCATCTGGAGGACATTGGGTTGGAGCTTCCCATTCAATCAAAATTCCATCATTATTTTGAATAATACTTACATTTTCAGGAATATTAGCATTTTCATTTGTCATTAATCCAATTATTGTAGAGAAATTAAGTTCAAATTCTGAAATGCAATCATCAGATTCACATCCAAATCCATATCCCCAATGAATGATGAAGTTTATATTTGTTCCATCAGGGGTATCAGAATTACTTTCAAGAAAAAACTGTCCAGTATATGTAGTTTGAGCTTCAATTCCATAGAATATATTATTATCTGCTACAGTTTCAAACACAAATGTATTATCTATAGTTAANCTAGCACCAGGATAGTTATAAAAAGCTGCATCTCCATGATTCACTAAATCAACTTGAAGGATTGCTGATTCTCCAGCCTCCCAAATTCCATCAGCATTATTATCAATTATGATAGGATTTTCAGCCACTAGAAATGGTGCGATAGCATTTACTGAAAATGAAGATTCCCAATTTCCCATAGATATATTAAAATTAATAGGATGTCCATTTGGAATTGAATTTAGTAGCGAAAAACTAAAAGTATCATTGCTTTGAGAAATCTCATTAGCATTTACATAGTCAAATGAAAGATTGCTATCATTTAATATAACATAAGGACTGTCTGTTGTAATTATTGCTTCGATATTATTGGCAGATTCAATACCTACATTTTCAATAAATAGAGATAGCTCTGAAACTTCTCCATACTGTATAGACCCTGATTCAACTTCAAAGTTTTCATATATCAAATAAGGACCTTCCGGTGAAACAACACTTAAATTAGCTTCATATGGATAGGTATTAAAACTTGTTATTACTAAATCATAGCTCCCAGGGATTAAATTTAATTCGCTAATATCTAATTGTGCCGTGCCATTATCAATGTATGCAGAAGCTAGCANTTGACCATTTTGAGATAAAGCAGCTAATCCTTCAGTTGTATTTGTAGTTATGTTAAACTCTGCACTACCTACAATAATAGCATCACTATGAGTTGCTATTATTTCTATTGGATTTGCCGTTCTTACTATAAGAGATGGGTCACCAAANAATGTCCAATGATTAGTCTCATTTATACCAGAAGAGCCTTGTGCATCATTCATATGCATACAGCCATTAGTTATTATCCCACCGTATGATCGTGTAATATTATTTTCATAAATTTCAGTCAATATAGCATTCATGGCATACTGTCCATGCATTGGTGGTTCCCATGATTGACTAATTGTTGATCCTAAATGTCCAACTGCACCAGCAGGGCCATTATCATCGGTTGNCCACATCCATGATTCGCAAAAACACTCTGTATAATTATTGAATTCTCCTGGATTACAACCCACTGTAAAAATAAAAGGATATTTTGAGTTATTTGTTAAATTATTAACCTCATTAACTCCAAGAGGTGCCCCATTACCCCATCCTGTTGGTCCAGCATGACCNGTATAATTAATAATTCCAACTCCATTATTGATAGCATTAACAGCTTGTTCCACAGATCCACCGCCATCATAAATTCCTTCATAACTATCATATGTAAATTCAGATAATATATCATTCCATAGAAAATCATTGAATTCAGCATCTGTATATCCATTATATCCAGGGCCTTGTGTAGAAGCTATACCTAATGNATTTGGAAAATAACTTCCTATGGGTTCTTTCTCATATTCTAGTGTTTTATTTACTTGAGTTATTACTTGAGAGGGNTTATTAGCTGAAAAACGTCCTACGATTATTTCAGAATATGAATCATCTCCTTCAAGATATCCATAGCTTGGGTCTGAAGCTGCTCCATTTATTATTGGAGTAGGTATCTGATTAGCATCACCAACCAATAGCAAATAAACAAAATCATCATATTCCTGATAATATAATTCTATAAAATCTTTTATTAGTTCAGCATTAGATCCAATTTCAGATACATTAATTAGTTCGGTTGGGATTCCTTTTCTATTTTTCCATTCAATAAAAGGANTCATTTCATCTGAGAATTCATCATAAGCTATAATTAGCATCCTGCCTTGATCCAATAAGTAATCAAATCTAGAAGTCTCATTGTTAGTATAGTTTATAAAATGGTTTTGATAAATATTTTGATATTCATCATTTACAATTTCTAATTGATTATTATCTGGAGATAGAGCATTGTGATAATTATATCCATCTTCATAAATATCAATTATTAGATTTGTATAAACTCTTAATGTTTGAGTATAAGGATTGTATTGAAATGGATTAATGATTAAAGTTTGCCCTCGGAGGTTTCTCAATATATAAGGAGATGAAAATTCTATGGTTTGAATTGGATAGAACTCATTTTTTTGATATTCTTCTCCATAGTAGTAAGGAATAGAATTAGGATCTATATCACGAGTCAGGTTTCCTTTTGATGGTGCTATGTTGATATTTTGAATATCAGTATATTCATTAGATACTATTCTATAATTCATATTTGCTTGATTTGGAATTTGAATTGGGATTGCAATTTTATCTAAATCAGGAGCTCCATATTTTAATAGGGAAGCTCCATTTTTAGCATTAATAATATATGCATNCCCTTTTGGAGTTTCAACTTGAGTTTGATAAAAACCAGATAAATTTAATTCAAGTCGAATATTATTATCATTAGAGGATAATATCTTTTTTTGATAATTACTTTCAGAATTGGTAGAATCTATCTCAATCCACTCAGTGCTGAAAATTAAATTAAATATCAATAATGTTATTAAATATTTCATATAAATATGCTCAAATTCGTTATTGGTAAAATTACTAAATGTAATTTAAGGACAATTCATTCTAAAAATTTGTGATATAATGTAAAAAAATGTAATTCCATTTTATTTTTTATATAGGATTGAAATGGCATATTTCAATAGTTTTTCTATTTTTTTTGTTCGGTTGTACCACCAAGGGTCATCTATCAAATGAAATCTACTTTCTACAACACTTTTAGTTCGACAAAATGAACGCAGTCCCTCTTTACCATGTATTCGTCCTATACCACTCATCCCTTCACCACCAAAAGGTAAGCTCGCAATACCATAATGACTAAATACATCATTAATAGACATGTTTCCTGTTTTTAGATTTTGAATAATGTGATTTATACGCTTTTTATTTTTTCCAAAAATACTTCCAGAAAGGCCGTAGCCCGTTTGGTTAATGTCTTCTATTAATTTATGATCATCGCTAAATGGTTGAATAGATATAATTGGTCCGAATGTCTCCTCATTAAGTATTTTTGAATTAGCAGGTGGATTAATTACTAAAGTTGGAGATATAAAAACATCTTCATTTTCAATTNCCCCTGTAATAATTTCTGCATCATTCTCAATTTCAGATAGGTGCATATTGATTTTATTATAATTTTCAGGAGTTATAATACACCCAATTGAGCTATTAGAGCTATTACCAGCAGTCATATTCTTAATTCTAGTAGATATTTTTTCTGTAAACTCATTAAAAATCTCATTTTCCACATAAATTTTTTCAATAGAAATACAGGCTTGTCCAGCATTGCTCAATCCACCAAAAAGAGCAGCTTCTAATGCTCTTCTTTGATTAGCATCTTTTAGAATAATCATAGAGTCTTTACCACCTAATTCTAAAATAATAGGTTTTAGATTATTAGCACATTTTTGAGCAATTATTTTTCCAATTTTAGTACTTCCAGTAAAACATATAAGGTCATTTTTAGTTGATTCTACTAGCATTTCTCCAATGCTTCCATCTCCATAAATGACCTGAAAGGCACTCTTGTAGCCAATTTCCGAATCCCATATTTTTTTTAAAAATTGAATAATTAAGGATGTGTGCTCAGAAGGTTTTAAAATCACATTGTTTCCAGCAATTAAAGCTTCTGACAGCGTAGTTATGGGAATAACTAAAGGATAGTTCCAAGGAGATATTATACCTACAACTCCTAGAGGTTCATATTGTACATAAGCTTTTTTATTTTTCAGGAGTCCTGTGTTACGTACACTTTTTTTTAAACTTTTCTTTGCAATCTTAGTGATTTCTTTTAAGTGTTCTAAAACAGTAAATAATTCAGTAAATACATCAAAATCTTTTTTGCCTGTTTCGCTAATGATTATTTGTTGTATTAAATCTTTATTTTTAAGGATTTTCCTTCTGAATTTATTGATATAATAACATCGTTTTTTAAGGCTGAGCAATTTCCAATCATTATATTCAATTGAATTTTTTTCCACATTAGAAAAACTTGTTTTATCACACATTCCAATTTGACCAATTGATTCTTTAGTAATGGGGTCTATAATTTTGATTTTATTATTTTCTATGACAGCACTCATGATTTATATCTTTTATTATTTTCGCCTCGCAACTTTAAATATACTTGGATTTTTGCTTTGATACACTTGTTATTATCATCATCTAATCCACAAACAGTATGCCATCCACTATACTTTTTATTACAATCTAAGATATCTTTTATATTTAATATTTCTTTATCTGTAATTGAAAATGAAAATGATATATTAGATTTAGCTTCTTTTATATATTCTATTTTTGCACTTTTTGTTAAAAATGTAGTTTCAATATCATGATTTAGAAGTATTTGTTTTATCATTATTGGATAGAAGGGATCAACAGCACTAAATAATGCTCCTCCCCATAATGATTTATTTGGATTTCTATTCCAAAAGCTATGTTTTAAAATTACTTCAATATGTTTAAAATCATCAGATACTTTTTTTATTTTTATTCTATTAAAGAAAAAAGGTAACCAAAAATTCATTAATTTAAATTCTGATGGAGTTAGATTTTTAGAATGATAACGTTTAATAATATATCGATATGGATTAAGATTCATTTCTATTTATAATCCAATTACTGAGTTTTTTTTCTAGCCATTTAGAATCGATATTTTTATTGGGATATTTTTGAGATATTTCTCTTTGTCTAAATGCTTCGTATAAAGTTACTGCAGTTGCAACAGATACATTTAGACTTTCAATAATACCTTTCATAGGTATATATAAATTTTGTGTAGATATTTTTTGAACATCAGAACTAACACCTCTGTGTTCATTTCCAATAATAATAGTTGATGGTTTAGTCCAATCTACATCATATATTGTTTTAGCATTCTCATCAAGAACTAATGAATACACTTGATATCCTTGGTCTTTTAANTTTGGAATAATTTCTTGAGGATTTGAGTATTTATGGATATCTANCCATTTGCATGCTGANGCGGATGATTTNAATTTNAAATCNGGNAATTCTTCATTNATATATAATAATATNATATCCATTACACCTGCNGCTTCNCANCTTCTATAGATAGCACTTACATTNTGAGGGTCATGTATGTCTTCCAANATAACCTTTAAGTCTAGCTGCCTATTTTGTAATACTTTTCTAAGTCTTTCTATTCTTTCATTAGATGCCATTGCCTTAATTTAAATAACTAAGGGATTCCTTATCAAATTTTATAGGCTGAATATCAAATTCTTCAAATGTTTTNTCACTATTACAGGTGTTNCCTTCTAANAACATTGTTAATTGTCCATTTGTGATTGGAAACCATTTGAAACTATCAAATAAGTAGGCTAAAATTTTAATTGGAATTACTGGTGCAGGCATGGTCCATTTATTTTTACCATAGGCATTTGAAATAATATTAATAATTTTTTTCCAGGTATAGTCATTGGGGCCACCCAGTTCATAGGTCTTATTAAAAGTATTGTCCATTTTTATAGATTTAACAAAAAAGGAAGCAACATTTTTGACATGAATTGGAGACATCTTGAATTGGCCTGCATTAAAAGGTAGCAAGCCTTTGTGAAAGAGGGGTGCAGGGAATGGGAGAGAGAGCATGTCTTTTTTTAATTGAGCACAAAATTCGTCTCTTCCATCTGAGTCTCCAAATATTAAAGAAGGTCTGAAAATAGTCCAATTTAGATTACTATTGATTAATGCCATTTCACCTAAATACTTGCTTGTTTGATATTTTGCACCTTCTTTTTTCACACCATTTGCACTCATAAGTACGAATCGTTTAATTTTTAGTTTTTCTGCTTCTTCGATAACATTTTTTATTCCTTGATGATGAAGATAGTCAAAAGTGATATTTTTCCTTTTAAATTCTCGAATAATTCCAATTGTATATATGATTGCATCTGCATCTTTAAGGGTTTGCTTGATTGCATTTTTATTAGAAATATCTCCTAATATAATTTTATGGTTACTAGAAATATCAATTTTATTTTCACTACCTTTTCGTATAAGCATTTGAGCATTATAATCATGTTTTTTCAGCTCCTCTAATAAATATTTCCCTACAAATCCAGTTGCTCCAAAAATAGCCACATTCATTTTAATTCTCCTTAAATATTTGTTCTATTACTTTATAACGATGATTAAAAATTCTTTTCAGTTCTGCTTTTACCCATATAATATGTGCCAGTCTTCCAATAATTCCAAATGGAATTGAATAAATAACTTTGTCAACCATCATTATTCCATTCTTACATTCTTTAAATATATGAGTGTGATCCCATTTCTTA
>NZVQ01000042.1 GCA_002701525.1 Fidelibacterota bacterium
TTCCAATAAATACCTTTTAATGAAATGATATGAATATTATGTTGACTACTCTGTTGATAACCTTCAGCCCAAGCTTTATGTGAGCCTGTAAAAAATGGTTCTATTAATACAATATTTAATGATTGACTGCTTGACATATTTAGACTGATAGAATAATATTTATCATCATAATAATATCAAAAATATCTAATATACTATCTTGGTTCATATCTGCAAAGCATACGGTATTCCAGTCTAAATCTAAATCACCCATAATTACACTAACAATGATTATTATATCTAGGATATCTAACATTCCATCATTGTTAAGATCTCCTGATGGAATAGTATTGCAATCTTGAAATTCATAGGCTCCTATATCAGGGGCAGAACCATAATATGTTTCTATATTAATAAATTCATTATTAAAATTAAAATAATCTATACCAGCATCAATAGCAGGAGAAGTATCTAATAAGTGATATGAATTATCAGCAAATAATGGATTTATATTTAAATTTCCTTCTCCTAGCAATTCATTTTCAAAGATTGAATAATAAGCATCAATATTCAACTGATCATTATTCGGCATTGGAGCAAATTCATAATCTCCATCATTATTCCAAAAAATTGAATTTAATATATTTAAGTAAGCAGAATTAATGAGGCCAGTAGTTAATAAACCTGTATTATCTGCAATAGTAGAATTAATTAAATTCATATTAATATCACCCACTACTAAACCTAAAGGCTCACCCATAGATATTGCAGATCCATAGTCACCAGTATTATTAGATAAAATCACTCTTTCCAAACTAATATTTCCAGACAATGCACCAAGACCTGCACCTATGTTTGCATTATTATTAAAAATAGTTGTATTATACATATTTAATGATAGTGGATTTTCGCCAAATGAAAATCCGCAGAGTATGCCCCCGCCACCATTAAGAGAATATAAATTGGACCCAACAATATTATTAGATATATCAGAATCTATAATGGTTACCTCTCCTCCATTAATTGCTATTCCTCCTCCTCCTAATGCATCACCATCAGGAATATAATTATCAATAATTTGACTAGATTCAATGGTGACAATTGAATTGATTAATCCAAGCCCTGCACCAACATTTTGTGCTGTATTATCAGTAATATTTAAATTTTTGAGATAGGCATTGGAATTAATAATAGAGATTCCCCCGCCTCTTAGTACTTGAGTCACTAAACTATCAAATGCAGCTTCATCAGCCGCTAGGCTAAGAAAATCATCAAATGAGACCCCTGTTCCATAGCCATTTGATATAGTTAGCCCTTCTACTGATGCATTAATACTATTTTCAATCGTTATAGTTGATAAAGAATCATTACCTATAATATGTGGTTGCATATCTAATCCTGATGCAGATCTTAAAATGATTGATTTATCTAAAAAATTTAAATTCTCATAATATAATCCATCACCTACTTCAACTATATCTCCATCGCTAGCATAGAAAATTGCATCTTGAATAAAATTATATTCTGTTGGGACTAAAAATATATTATCTGAATACATGCAACTCCCATCATAAAAAATAGCCGTATTATCATAATTATCTGCATTGCTATCTGTACAACCAGAACATGTCAAATTATCATTTTCTAAATCATTATCACATATTCCACAATCATCAACTGCAGCATTTCCAAAACATTCACCATTGCAATCCATATTGAAGTTGCCTCCAAAACAGACTCCACAATCATCTAAATCTATATTATTACCATCACAAACACCGCAGTCATCACACTCAGCTGTTCCGTCTGATTCACCTAAGCAATCTATATTTGCGGTGTAATTAGTATAAAGCCACTGATTAGGATTATTATGAGTAATAGTAAATGGTTGAAAATCTATTGGAATATCAATGGGAACATAGTTACTATCTAAATAAAATAATTTGTAAATATCCGTTATATTAATTTGAAATTCTGAATTATCTGTTGATACAAATCCTATCTTTTCAATATTATTAACATCAAAATTGTTGGGCAGTTCAATACTTGTACGTCTACGTCCTCCATTATAAGGATATTCAAATTGATTAAATTCATGAGTATTAAAATAAATATTACAATCACCAAACAAAGATGCTGCTATAGATAAATTAGTATTGGAGCCTAATAATGCACCCGTATATTCAATATATATATAATTACGGATATCACTTATTTCCACAGTAGCAGGGTCAGATACAGCTTCATATCTATTTTCATTAATGAGTTCTTCTCCCATAATACGATAAGTCCATGGCCATATATCCATCACCCATTCACCCTCATTAGTATTCCAATAAGGCATAAGTTTAAATTTATAATTTGATATACCAGAATCAGAAAAATTACAATTGAGAGTTGCATTTTTTAATATAGGATGTTGATCTATTTTTTGACCCGAAAATGCAGTCGTTGTATGACTTGGACCCTGAAACAGTTCAGATATAATTTCTCCTTGATTATCTATAGTCACTTCATACATCCATTCAATATCAGTAGTGCGACCATAACTTAACATTAAATCTGCCAATCCGATTCCTACCCTGCTATCTTCATTTGAAAAAATAATAGAGTATGTGATCTTTTTGCCACCAGGTAATTGATTTATTTCATAAAATAATGCTAATGGAATATCAGTATGTGTGCTTTCATTCCATGATAATAAATCTCTACCATAAAGTATTGGCGAGTACAAGAACACATCGCGATCAACACTTTCAAATATACTATCATCAATATCATGAATTGCAATATCTTCAATATGAATTAAGTTTGCACCAATGCTAGATTTATCATAATCAAATTTGAATTCAATCATATTTAATCCGGCTTCTAAATGTCCTAAATGGACATAATAAGAATGAGGTATATTACCTGCATATAATACAATATCTTGATTATAATTTTCCCAATCACCATTAATACCAACGACTAATGTTGCAGACTCAGAATTTGATATTGACCAATTGGTGTTTGCTGTCGCTCTTACAGTCAGTATAAATTCACTCGTATTACTAACCTGATAAATAAATGGTTCTGAAATTTCATCTGGGCTTAAGTCAGTTGGAAATTGGGCGAGTGCTACTTGTAATAGTAGTAACAATATGATTGCATGAAATACTTTAATTATAAAACACCTTCTTTTAATGATAAATAGAGTTTAGTCATAGCTAATAAAGAAAATGGAATGGTAATGATTAAACCAATTCCAAAGCATAATAAGCCTAAGAAATTAATTCCTAATATTAGTATTGCAAATTGTAGCAGTATGTCTATGTGATTATCAGTTAATACATAACTGCTTTTTAATGATTTAAAAGCACTGTGCTGTTCATCAACAATAAAATATTGATAAAACTGTAGACGTATAGCACACCATATTACATTAATTATTGCTACAGCTATACCCAGTATAAACAATGGTTTATTATATATTTCAATATTTGATAAATCATTACCAAAATTCAAACTTGGTGGGGATGCGGTTAAATCAATACTGCTAATAATAGCCATAAATAAACTATCTATGTTACAAGCCATTAAAACAATAATTAATCCAGGCAAAATCATTAAAAATATGGCTAAGCTAAATAAAATAGATGCATTGAATGATTTTAAAATTAAATCGAATGATGAAAAAAGCATCCCCATATTCGTTGGCTGATTTTTTACTATTAAAATTAATACTTTTACGAGTCCTAATGATAATCCTACAAGAAACAATTCAGAGGAAATATAAAATATTAAGTTTTGGATGGATGACATTGATCCAGATTTTTCTAAAATATAACTACAGATACCGCCAATCACAGCTACCAATAAATAGAGACTAATAACATGAGTAATTTGTTCTATATATATTTTATACGAACTAGATAATACATTTTTAATTCTATCATTTATCATATTTCAGTTTTTCGTTATATTTGTTTACTCATAAATTACATCATGTTAGTCCCATTTACAAAAGCACATGGAACCGGTAATAGTTTTATTATTTTATACTTGCCAGAATGTCCTGATATTACATTAAATAAACATATTATTCAATTTTTGTGTCAATATAAATCAAATGATAGTATAGATGGTCTATTAGCCATTTCAAATAATGAACGGTTTGATTTTAAAATGGATTATTACAATAATGATGGCACATGGGAAACAATGTGTGCTAATGGTGCCAGATGTGCTGGTTTACTGTTGTACAAAAAAAATATAATTGCTAAAAAAGCATCGTTCATCTCTGGCGATGGCCCACATGATATTATTATTCATGATGAAAATAATATAGAGGTATCAATATTCCCTCCCGAATATACTAGTGATGAAATAATTATAGATGAATTAAGTGGTTTTTCTATTAATTCAGGAGCAAAACATTTTGTTGTTGAGGTTTCTGAACATTTAAATTGGTATGAAGTGGGTAAGCAAATTAGATTTTCAAAATATTTTTCACCGCATGGCACAAATGTAAATTTTGTGCAAAGAATAACAAACGATACATTAAAAGTTATTACATATGAAAAAGGAATCGAGCAAATCATGAAATCCTGTGGATCTGGATCAGTAGCTGCTGCATATCATATGTATAAAAAATATAATTTAAATAATAAATTAAACATTGAGGTTGAAGGCGGACAATTAACGGTTCATGCTGATAATGATTGGAACAATGTATGGCTTACAGGTCCTGCAAAAATAATTGAAAATACAAGTATTGAAATTGGAGAAATAAATGAAATTGGAAAATGATATTTTAACTATAGGTTCAATTGCACTAGATACTATTGAAACTAAAGAAGGAGTACGGGAAAATATATTAGGTGGATCTGCATCATATTTTTCAATTGCTGCATCATATTTTAGGAAAGTAAATGTTTTAGGTGTAGTTGGAAATGACTTTCCAAAAATATATTGGGACTTATATAAACAATTTCAAATTAATACTGAAGAGATTGAAATAAAAAATGGACCCACTTTTAGATGGGGTGGCAAATATTCTGATGATTATGATACAAGAGAAACACTATTTACAGAGCTAGGTGTTTTTGAAAATTATTCTCCGATAGTGAATAAATCTGTGCAAAATTCAAAATTTATTTTTTTAGGTAACATCCATCCTGACATGCAAATGAGTGTAATTAATAAAGCAAGTAACGAACAAATTATAATACTTGATACGATGAATTTATGGATTGATATTTCATTAGATTCTTTGAAAAATGTGATTAAAAAAACAGACATCTTTTTATTAAATGATGAAGAAGCATTTTTATTAACGGATACCAAAAACATTGAGGATGCAGCATTGATATTGTCAAAAATGGGACCAGATATTATAATCATTAAAAAGGGAAGTTTAGGATCATATATATTAGATATTAACAACAATATCAAAATGAATGTTCCTGCATTTGCAATTGATAATGTGATTGATACAACAGGTGCGGGTGATTCTTTTGCAGGCGGTTTTGTTGGATGCCTAAATAATTACAATATAGTTGATAGTGTGATCGCAGGGTCTGCAATTGCTTCGTTTACAGTATCTGCATTTGGAGTTGAAGGTCTTCTTAATATCACTAAATCAGAAATAGATAGTAGAATAAACCATATTAAAATGAAACTAAAGGATTAAAAATGTCAAATGAACCAAATATAAATGATTTAGAAATTGTACCAAATGAATATACAGATAAAGATTACGAAGTAAATGTATCTATTCCAGAATTTAACTGTGTATGTCCACGAACCGGCTTGCCAGATTTTGCCACAATAAAAATTAACTATATTCCTAACAAACATATTGTTGAATTAAAATCCTTAAAGCTATACATGGTAAAGTTTCGTAATATGGGTATTTTCCATGAAAGTGCCACAAATAAAATATTTAATGATTTTAAAGAAGCATGCAATCCCAAGACAATTGAAGTAATTGGTGAGTTTAGTGCTCGAGGCGGCATTTCTACTACTGTGAGAGTTGATTCAAAATAAAATTATATTTTATACCCATAAAAAATGTAAATTACCCAGCTATTTTTATATTGATAGCCAACACACTGAAATAAATGGAATAATATATTATGAAAGTAAAGATTAGATTAAGTAATCGAAAAAGAAAAAATAAGCATGGATTTCTAAAGAGAAATTCTGAAAAAAATGGTCGAGCATTAATGGCCAGACGAAGACGTAAAGGACGAAAAAGACTGTCTGCATAATTGAAGTACTCTTTATCATCTGCTGATTTTAAATATGTTTATAGTAATTCTAAATCATTATTGATTCAGGAAATCAGGTATTACTATCTGAAAGATCAAAATCCACAACTTGGATTTATAGTATCACGAAAATATGGAAATTCAGTAGAAAGAAATTTATTTAAGCGTCGATGTAGACATAAATTTTATGAATTAATCAAAAATGGATTTCCTTACTCTATTATTATTAAACCAAAAGCACAAAACATTGATTGGAATATAATAAAAAGCTCATTGGAAAGTTTAAATGCAGAGATTACCTAACAATATTATCATAATCTTAATAAAAATGTATCAACATACTTTATCAAAAGTATTTCCAGCAACATGTAAATTTTCTCCATCATGTTCTCAATACATGATTGATGCTATCAATAGTTATGGATTAATTAAAGGTATCTATTTGGGTACCGTTAGAATCCTAAAATGCAATCCTTTTTCTAAAGCAAATGGATGGGATCCCGTTAAATAATGAATAAAGAAACACAAAGAATTATTTTAGCAAGCATACTAATTACATTAGTGGCATATTTTTATCCTAATTTTTGGTATGTTAATAATGCTGAGGTTAATCCTGAAAACAATGAAAATCAGATAATCAATAATAATATTACAGATATCAATCACAATGATTCTGATAATATAATTAAGAATAAAGATAGTCTTAGCAAAAATCAAGACAACATCTATGCAAAGAAAACTTTTAATATTAAAAATAATTTGTATTATGCAACTTTGTCAAATGAATCTGGTGGCACATTTTTGAATACTCAATTAATTGAAAAGAATGATAATGTTTACAAATATCCACAAAAGAATATTGTTAGTGAGTCTAGTATAAAACCTGTACGTTTAGGCGGCATTAACCCTGATTTGCCTGTTGTATTAAATGGTGGCACATGTAATCCGTGTCTGGCCATATATGATAATCAAACTAATCAATATGAATATATTAATGTGCCATTCAAACTATTAGATAAAAATAATAGCTCTGAATATATACTTAATGCGGATGATACATTAACTCTAAATTTTGAAGCACAATGGAATGGTATGGCAATTGCTAAAACCGTTACATTCTACGGTAATTCATATAATACTAAGCATCAATATTCAATATCAAATTCTATGAGCAATAAATTTGAAGTGGTATGGGATGGTGGCATGCAAGCAATAGATCAAGCAGATTATGATTGGGTGACAGGCAATGCAATGATTGGTCAGTCAGGAGAAACAGAATCAATACAAATTTCAGATGGTGAACGATATATTGCACGCGAAGAATATAATGGAAGCACGGATTGGGTTACGGTGCGAACTAAATATTTCATTGCTGCCTTATTGGCTGATGATACTGCAGACTATGCATCAATGTTAGGCAATGTAGATCAGAAAGCAATATCGCCATCATATACTGTTGGGCTGGGCTATTATGGTACTCAAACAATGAATACCTCATTATATCTAGGCCCATTAGATATTGATCATATTGGGCCATTAAATAATACTTTAGATGATACAATTAATTTTGGTTTTAGTGTTGTTAGACCAATAGGGAAATTTGTGCTTTGGTTTTTAAAATTAATCCATAATACATTGAATTTAAATTATGGAATTTGCCTGATTATTTTTGCCGGCATTATCCAGTTGCTTACTTCCCCATTAACAAAAAAAATGTATGAATCTTCTAGAAAAATGCAAGAAATACAACCCAAAGTAAAGAAAATACAAGAAAAATATAAAAATGATGCACAAAAAATGAATCAGGAAGTAATGAAAATATATACAGAAAATGGAGTTAATCCACTTGGTGGATGCTTGCCTCTATTATTACAAATGCCATTGCTGATGGCTATATTTTCAGTCTTTAGAGATACTATTGAATTTAGAGGTGCAAGCTTTTTATTTTGGATTAATGATTTATCTCAGCCAGATATTCTTTTTCACTTACCATTTCATATACCTTTATACGGTGACCATGTGGCCTTTTTGCCAATTATAATGGGTATATCAATTTTTTTAACACAAAGACTATCTATGGCAACTATGGATCCTGCACAACGGCCGATGATGTATATAATGAATGGGTTTTTTATACTAATCTTCAATGGTTTTCCAGCGGGGCTCAATTTATACTATACCGTTTATAATTTATTAAATTATTATCAGCAAAAAACAATTCGAACTAAAAATTCATAACCTCTATTAATGGATTATAATAGAACAAATATTATTGCCGCATTGGCTACAACTCCTGGTATTAGTGCTATATCCGTAATACGCATTTCTGGTGCAAATTTAACAGATTTATATAAAGCTATTACAGGAAAATCCAAAGTTAAGAATAGATATGCTAATTATTGCACTATATGGAGTGAAGACAAAAAAATAGCTTTAGACAAATGTATAATTATTTATTATGCCAATCCAAATAGCTATACTGGAGAAGATGTAATAGAAATTAATTGTCATGGTGGTGAAGTTGTTGCAAAATCAATCTTAAATATGCTGTATAGCTATGGTGTACAATCAGCTTTACCAGGAGAGTTTTCCTATCGTGCCTTTTTAAATAATAAAATTGATTTAATAGAAGCAGAAGCTATTTCTAGCCTAATCCATTCATCCTCTGAATATTCTAGTGAAATAATAATGGACCATTTAAATCAATCCTTAACAAAACAAATTTTATCAATTAATAAACAAATAATAGACATTCTTACTATTATTGAGCATGAATTAGATTTTTCTGAGAATGAAATTGATTATACAACTAATGAAACGATACTTGCAATTATTCAAAATATTGCTAGTACGATTAAAGAATATCTGAAAAATAAAAAAACAGTGAAAGCTATCAACAATGGCATTAATGTTGTTATCCTTGGCATTCCCAATGCAGGAAAATCTAGCTTATTTAATGAATTAGTAGGCAAAAATAGAGCAATCGTTTCTAATCAGAAAGGTACAACAAGAGATTCCGTTGAA
Organism: Fidelibacterota bacterium; assembly: GCA_002701525.1. Taxonomy (GTDB): domain Bacteria; phylum Fidelibacterota; class Marinisomatia; order SCGC-AAA003-L08; family D37C17; genus SCGC-AAA003-L08. Next base: position 9,258 of record NZVQ01000042.1, read on the forward strand.
GCAAAAATAATTTTAAATCAATATCCAATTAATTTAATTGATACTGCTGGATATTTTGAAGCAAATGACCAAATTAATATTGATAGTGTAAAACAAACAATCTATCATGCTAAGTCTGCAGAACTTATTATTTATGTTGATGAGAATAACCCAATAAATGAATTTAATAAATTTAATATTAAATGTAATCATGTAATTTATTGTAAATCAAAACAGGATAGTGCCACACTCAAAGTCAATGCCGATAAATCAATTAATATTTCGTCAAAAACAAATTATGGCATTTCTGAATTAAAAAAACAGTTATCAACATTGTTGTCAACAGAATATGAATATAATATTAACAATCAAACAGCATTGATTAGCGAGCGCCAAATAATTATTTTCGAGCAAGCATTAGAAATTCTCTTACAGATTGAAATAATGCTCAAAGAAGATTCTGGTATGGATTTAGTGGCATCATATATGCATCAATTAAATCAATTATTAGATGAGTGTTTAGGCAAAATATCAAATGAAGAAGTATTAAATTCAATTTTTAATAATTTTTGTGTAGGAAAATAATGAAAAAGAAGATTGTCATTGCAGGAGGAGGACATGCGGGTGTTGAGGCGGCATTAGCAATTGCACAATTAAATTGTAAAGCAATTATTATTACAATGGATAAAACTGCAATTGCTCGAATGTCTTGCAATCCTGCCATTGGAGGTTTGGCTAAAGGTCATCTCGTAAAAGAAATTGATGCCTTAGGTGGAATTATGGGATATGCAGCTGATTTATCAACCCTACAGCATAAAGTATTAAATAAATCAAAAGGACGAGCTGTTTGGGCACCAAGAGCACAAGTTGATAAAATTCAATACTCGCAATTTGTATCTGGTATCATTAATGCCAATTCCAACATTGATGTTCTTGAAGGTGAGGTCGTTGATTTTAAACTTAATAAACATAATCAAGTTCAATCAGTTATCCTTCGAGATAGTACAAATATTGACTGCGATGCATTAATTATAACAGCTGGAACCTTTTTAAATGGCCTAATTCATATAGGAAATCATTCATTTGCTGCAGGTAGAATGGGTGAAAAACCATCGATTGGATTAACTCAATCATTGGAAAAATATGGATTAAAATCAAGTCGGCTTAAAACAGGTACACCACCAAGGCTATTAGCAAGCTCGATTAATTGGTCATTAACTGAATTGGCACCAGGAGATGAAAATGCAACTCCTTTTTCTTTACGATCAAATAAAATAACACTTAAAAATGAACCATGCCATATTGTAAATACTAATAAAAATGTACATAATATACTTAATGAAAATTTAAATAAATCAGCAATGTTCTCAGGTAAAATAAAAGGAGTAGGCCCTAGATACTGTCCAAGCATTGAAGATAAAATTGTTCGATTTGCTAGCCGTAATTCACATCAATTATTTTTAGAACCTGAATGGCATAATTCAAAACAAATATATGTTAATGGTTTCTCAACAAGCATGCCAGAAGATGTGCAAATAAAAGCTTTGAGATCTATTGATGCATTAAAAAATGTTGAATTAATTCGCCCGGGATATGCAATTGAATATGATTATATTCCTTCATCTCAACTCAAGTCTACTCTTGAATGTAAATCTATTAAAAACATATATTTGGCTGGTCAAATAAATGGGACATCTGGATATGAAGAGGCCGCAGCACAAGGGTTAATAGCGGGCATCAATGCAGGACTAAAACAGCTCAAACAGCCTCCATTCATACTAAAAAGAAGTGAAGCATATATAGGTGTTTTAATTGATGATTTAATAACAAAAACAATTAATGAACCCTATCGCATGTTTACATCTCGTGCAGAATACAGACTCTCTCTTCGTGCGGACACTTCGTACCTAAGACTTAGTGATCATGCATATAAAATCAACTTATTAGATGATACATTTGCCACCAATTGTTTTACCTTTCGTGATCAAGTGGCATTAATTAAAGAATTGCTCAATCAAAAGGCAATCATTAATGATTCAAAACAACTTCCATCTAATTTTTTAATGAAAAACAGTAACTCTATTGATGACTTGATATCAATAATTCCAGCTCTTAGTGCTTTTTCTAAAAATGCATTATTTACAGCAGAAACTGATATTAAATATTCAGGATATGTAAAAATAGAACGGAAACGTGTGGAAAAAATGAAAAGCATGGAAAATCAAATTATTCCAGATAATTTTGATTATAATATTATTTCAAGCCTTTCAAATGAAAGTAAACAAAAATTAAATCACGTAAGGCCAGAAACCATAGGACAAGCTTCTAGAATAGATGGAGTGCGTACATCTGATATATCACTGCTTTGTATAATACTTAAGCAAACCAATGTTTCACGTGAAACATTATAGTATAATAGGCGATTTTTATAATCGCAATAATGATAATTTAACACAAATTGAATTAGAGTCGATTATAGACTTGATATATTCAAACAATAAAAAAAAAATTATATTTTATGATGACGAGCTCTATATGCAACTCGTTGATGCTATCAATCTTTCATGGGAGATAGACAAGGCTCTAATNATAGGACCTAGAGACAGTTATGCTAATNCTGCACCNCCTGGATTCAATCAGCACAACATACACTCAATTNNCTATTTTACAAAAATATATTCNGCATTCAAGNGTGATATCAANACTATTATATGCGCCTCTAGNCAAAAAGATATTGTNATTAACAAAGATCAGTATCATATTTTTTCTATTAATAGCCNTTCAGAATATGATNNTGTGATTGANTTNTGTAAAAAAAATTATGAAAATGTCGAATTGGTTGATGGTCCTGGAGAGTATGCNAAACGCGGAGGGTTGATTGATATATATCCGNNTGGNNATGAGTNTCCTAAGAGAATATCNTTTTTNAATGAANCGGTNGAAATTAAAAATTTNAATATTGAAACTCAGAGAACTATTCAGCCNCTATCTGAAATAAAAATTGCAACACTCCAAAANCAAAAAATTTTAAAAGANGTNTTNNTTTCTGANTGNTNNNATTGGGAAAATTACAAATTANCTAAAAATAATTTAGTTATCAACAATAGTACCAACAATAAAAACAAAAAATTTCCATTTAAAATAGTATCTTATNCTTTATTTAAAAAAATAAANGAAAANTATAATGTCAAATATGAAAAGGTTAATAGGCTTAANGGATTTTTNNCTNAGGANAGNCTTATAGTNCCNGATTGGTTTCAAAAGCCTCCNCAAAATATATTAAAAAATAATATATTNGATGTNGCATCAATTAACATTGGNGATTTCATTGTTCATCGNGATCATGGTATTGGTCAATTTGTAGATTTTAGAGTNTCTCAGGATACTATNCANGAGTCNATGATTATTAAATATGCAGATAATGGTAGCTTGANCGTTGACATTGCTCATCTTGAAAAAATTACATTTTATGCATCAAAAAATGANNNTGTGCAAGTNGATTCGCTTAATAAGCCTGGNATATGGAAGCGTAAAAAAAATAATGCTAAAAAAAATGTGCAAAACATTGTTAATAAGTTNGTTAATGCATATGTAAATAGAGAAAATGCATACAGNGAAATCATTGCTNCTGTGCCTGAAGAAAAAAACTTTATTAATGAATTTAAATATGTTGATACTGCTGATCANTACAAGTGTTGGNCTGATATTAAAAATGATTTGAANTCTNATATGCCAATGGATAGATTGATTTGTGGTGATGTTGGNTTTGGAAAAACNGAATTAGCAATACGTNCCGCATATAGATATATTACCAATGGTAAAAAGGTTATAGTNTTGGCNCCTACAACGATATTAACAGAACAATTGTATAAATCGTTTTATGATAGGTTGAATGATTGTGGTATTTTGCTTGAAAAAATATCAAGATTAAGANCAAAAAAAGAGATAGTTATAATCCAGGATCATTGGATAAATAATCAANTAGATATTNTTATTGGGACCCATGCAGTTTTATATAATGAATTATATTTAAATAATTGTGATTTATTAATAATAGATGAAGANCATCGCTTTGGAGTGAAACAAAAAGAGAGAATTAAAGAAATGAACCCANCAATTGATATTTTAACAATGTCAGCCACACCNATTCCAAGAACATTAAATTTAGCATTATCAGGTTTGAAACAAATATCTACTTTATCAAGCCCACCTAAAAATCGNAAGCCCATTATAACAAATATTAACTATTTTAATGANANGCTAATTGTTAATACCATTAATAATGAAATTCTACGAAAAGGGCAGGTTTATTTTGTGCATAACAATGTGAAAACTATTGCTTCAATGGTTGAGTTTTTAGAAAAGGAAATGCCCTATTTAAAAATTAATTATATTCATGGGCAAATGGATCCACAAACAATTGAAAAAAGGATGAATAAATTTACAAATCATGATATTGATGTGTTAGTTTGTACATCTATTATTGAAAATGGTATTGATATTCCAAATGTTAATACTGTGATAATTAATAATGCACATAGATTTGGATTATCGCAGCTATACCAAATAAGAGGACGAGTTGGTAGAGCCAATCAACAAGCATATGCCTTGTTAATAATTCCTANAAAATTACGATTAAACCATGCTGCCAGTTTAAGATTAAAAGCAATTGAAAAATATACTAGCTTAGGGTCAGGATATAAAATATCTAATATGGATTTAACAATTCGAGGTGGGGGGTCTATGTTTGGATATGATCAAAGNGGGAANATAGANAGTNTAGGATATGAGTTGGTATCAAANCTCATTAATGAATATATTCATGAAAGTANGCCTGCATCACAATTAAATAATCTNTATGGGAAAATAAACCTATTAGATAAAGGTATAATACCNACATCTTATATTTTTTCTACTAAAATTCGCTTATTGTTTTATAGAAAAATTAAAGCNTGTAACACAATNAGTGAAATAAACGAAGTGCAATCAGAGTTNNAGGATAGATTTGGTAANATTCCAAAACAGCTTATACGNATCTTGGCAATACAAAAGCTAAGTATCAAGNCACAGAAAAACCATATTATATCAATAGAAGAAAATAAAAATCATCTTACAATTCATTTTGNGCGATTTTATTGGGAACAAAATGTTTCATATTTATTAAATAAAATAAATGAATTTAANANCCAACAGGCAATAAATTATGAGATTAAAGAATTTAAAGAATCATTAGTTTTNAAAATTATAAACGATTATGATAATTCTATTCAATTTATTACAGATATAATAGAATTAATCAGCAACTAGNAAGAAGAAATAAATGAATTATATTGTATTATGTCTTTTTGCATACAGCANACTACTATCAAACTCAGTAGTAACTATTAATCAANCCCCATATACTGAAAATGATTTTTATAAAGAATATGGGAAAAAAGAATGGCTTGATGCAAAACTTCAACAAAAAAATGATTTAATTGATGATTTTATTAATCGACGAGTAGCAACATTAGCAGCGACGGAGATTGGCTTGCAAAACAAACCTGATATTGCAAGGCGACTACATAATAGATATTATATTGAATTAGTGAATCAAACATATGAGCANCTTGTAGCACGTCCATTNGTGTCTCAAGAGAGTATTCAAAAAACAAAAACTCATATTGTTGAAGANAGATTGCTACACCATATATTAATAGGACATGATGCAGTNCAATCACAAGATCCTCCTGANAGAACGATAGACGAAGCATTCTTACAAGCACAAAACATTAGCAAAGAATTAAATAATGGAGCAAATTTTGTTGANTATGCAATTAAATATTCAGATGATCCAACAGTATTTCAAAATGAGGGCAAANTAGATTGGATTGGATGGGGACGCACAATACCTGCATTTCAAAATGCTGCATTTTTATTAAAAAAAGGTGAGTATTCACGACCTGTTTTAACAGACTTTGGCTATCATATCATTTTTTGTGAAGATGTGCGAGATTCTGANCATGCAGAGTTGAATAATGAGGAATTAAATGAAATTGCATATTTTGTTGCACGCAATTCTATTGCTAACAAACTAGGTCAAGCAGCAGATNAATACGATCAAGCACAGTTTNAAAATTATGGAGTACAGTATAATGANNCAGCATTAAATTTAATATTANAGAAGATTGAAGAGCAGACAAAGAAAAATAAAATTTCNGGGCAATATAAGGTTGATTTAATTAANTTGTTTACATCTATTGACAATGCAGGGGTTGTTGCGATGTTGAATAATAAAGGGTATGGCATTAAGTGGTTTGCTGAAAATTTAAAAATGATACCAAGCGGCCGCCATCCGCAAATTATTGATTTAGAGTCATTAAAAAAAGCATTTAATATCGTTGTCTTGCAACACTTAGCTATTCAAGAGGCACATAAGCATAATGTACATGAACATCCTAATTATATAAAACAAAAGAAAAAACTATATCAGTCTTTATTGTACGATCAATATTTGCGCTGGTTGGTTAACAATGCAGAAAAGCCAGATAGCCTAGCAGTAAACAAATATTACATGGATAATAAAGATGAGAAATATTTTGAAGATCAAAAAGTATCGGTACGTGAAATTAAAGTACTTAATAAAGAATTAGCAGATAGTTTATTATTAGAAATTAAATATGGTGCCAACTTTATAGAGCTTGCTGAAGAATATAGCAAAACCAATCCGGGAAAAGGTGGTTTAATTGACCCTTTTACAAAAGGAAAATATAATGAAATGGGTAGAGTGGCATTTAGCCTAAGTCCAGGTGAAATGTCCACGGTTATTTCTAATTTAGATAGATCTTATTCTATTGTGTTGGTGGAAAATTTCATTGCCCCTGAACATATACCTTTATCTAAAGTATATAATCGAATTGAATCAATATTAAAGCGCGATTATCAAAAACTAGCTAAGGAAAATGGGTTAAAAAAATTACGTAAAAAATATAATGTAGTTATTAATACGGGGTTTTATTCTGAATAAAAAAATTCTCTCATTAATTTTACTAATGCAGTGTGCTATTATGCAAGATGCTGTGGATGGTATCGTAGCAGCGGTGGAAGATAGAATCATTCTGAAAAGTGATGTGATATTAAACATGCAACTGTCTGGTGTACCACTATCTCAAAATTCTTATACACTTGAACGGATGTATAATGATTTTTTAAATCAAATGATTGATGATAAAGTGTTGTTGGTTGCGGCTGAACAGGATACAAATATTGCTGTTGATAACAATATGGTAGATGCTCGTTTAGATGAGTATATGAAAAATATTATTACCGAAGTTGGGTCTGAAGAACAGCTGATACAAGCCTTTAATAAATCAATACGTGAAATTAAATATTACTATCGAACACAGATTTATGATGCTATGTTAAGAGAAATGTATATATATAACTATATTGGTGATTTAGATGTTTCACGTAAAGAAATAGAATTGTTTTATAATACATATAAAGATTCACTTCCTATGATGCCTGCTAAATATAATTTTAGCATAATTGAAATTCCAATTACTGCAAGCATAGAAGAGAATGAGAGAGTAAAAAATATACAGAAAAATTTGTTAGAACAAATTAATAATGGTGCTAGCTTTGATCAGTTGGCAAAAGATTTTTCAGAAGACCCTGGTACAAGATTGAATGGTGGTGATCAAGGGTATTATAAAAGGGGAACTTTATTTCCTGAGTTTGAAGAAGTAGCATTCAATTTAGAAATAAACGAAGTGTCTAATCCAACCAAAACACCAATTGGCTATCATTTAATTAAACTTATAGATAAACAAAAAGATCAAATACATACAAAACACATTCTGCACTTGGTGAACACGAGTGTTGACGATGAAATAAGAGTTTTTCAAGACCTAACTCAAATCTTAAGCCAAACAGAAAATGACCCTGGAATGTTTGACTCTCTCGCTACTGTTTACAGTAAAAAATTTAATAATAATTCTGGTGTATATACAGATATTGACGAAACACAAATGCCAAATTATATAAAAAAAATATTAAATAACAGCAATGAGTATACTTTAAACAAACCAAGTTATAATGAAGATAAATCGAAATGTAGCATTATATATGCATACAATATTCAACAACAGTCTACATTAAACATAGACAAGAATTGGGATGAGCTTGAAGTATATACTAAAAATAAAAAACAAACCGACTTATTAATAAAATTAATTGATAAACTTAAACACAAAACTTTTATAAAATATTACAACTAGTTAACCTAAAACCTATATGTTTAAAATTATCAACATATACACAGTTTTATCCACATCATATTTTACTTTAAGTAAACAATTTTAAAAGGGTTAAAATAAATAATTAACAAACATTGTTTTGAAACTCTTCACGTTTTACACTTTTAAAATAAAAAAATAGTATTAAAATTAATTAAAATTATTTTTTTATAAGGTGTTCTAATTTGTTTATTTTCTTTTGTTAAAACGCATATTATTGCTTAAAATATTATATATAATATTGATAAAAAATAAGGTGGTTTTATGAAGTTTGTGGTTGATAAAAATATTCTGCAAGATTCTTTGCTTCATGTATCGAAAATTATTCCTAATAGATCTACGATGCCTATACTAAATTGTGCTTTGTTTTCTGTATCAGGAAATAGGTTGATACTGAAAAGTACTAATTTAGATACATATATTTCATGCGAAATAGATATTAATACAGGTGAAGATGGTTCAATATGTATTCCTGTTTTAAAATTAAATGAAATTTTATCTGCATTGCCTGATTGTGAATTGAACTTTTCAATATCTGCGAATGGTAAAATAACAATTAATAATAATATTGGTAATTATAGTATTATGGCTTTAAATCCTGAGGAGTTTCCATCTGAGCCTATTTTAGAATCTATTAACAATATAAACATTCCATCTAAATTAATGAAAAATATGATTACTAACACTCTTTATGCTGCAAGTAAAGATGATTTGAAACCTGTTTTACAAGGGGTTCTATTCAATATAGAAAATAACACTATTACTGCAGTATCGACAGACGGACACCGTTTAGTTAAAACGGTCAATAATGTAATTGGAGATGATAATCAAAAAGTAATTGTTCCTAGTAAATTTTTATCTGCATTAATGGACAACTTCCAATCTAATCAAGATATCAGTCTGCAATTATCTGATAATCATATTATGGTTCAATTAAACAATATTAATATTATATCACGAATCATTAAAGATCAATATCCTGATTTTGAATCAGTAATTCCTTATGAAAACAACAAAGAAGTAAGAATTGATAAAAATGATTTAATAAATGCTGTAAAAAGAGTATCTATTTTTTCAAATAAAACTACTAAACAAATTTCTTTATCTTTTAGCGATGGTGAGGCAACAATCTCTACTGAAGACCCTGATAATGTTACGTCTGCTAAAGAAAGTATTCAATGTGAATATGAAGGAGAAAATATTGTCATTGGATTTAATGCAGTATTTCTATTAGAAATTTTAAAAAGCCAAAACGGTTCTAGTGTAATAATTAAATTAGAAAATTCACTAACAGCAGGAATATTCATCTCTGAACCAGAAGATGAAGAAGATACATTGACATTATTAATGCCGACAAGATTAAATAATTAATATGTTGCTAAATTCTTTAGTAATTGAAAATTTACGATCAATTAATAAGTTTAATATGGATTTCGAACCAGGAATTAATTTGATTTATGGTGAAAATGGGAAAGGTAAAACTTCAATATTAGAGGCTATATATATTCTATCTATCTCTAGAAGTTTTAGATCTCATTTTGCACGGAATATTATAACGGATGGAAAATCTAATATTAAAATATTAGGTAAAATTACAGATAATAAAAAAAGTCATTTAAAAATTGAATATTATAAATTAAAACAAAAAAAACGTATTAAAATCAATGAAAAAACAATTAATAGCTTGTCTGATTTATTAGGTGTTTTTCCTGTAACTATACTATCTCCAGAAGATATTGATATTATTCATAGCAACAAAGCAAAACATAAATTTTTCAATATGATATTATGCCATACAAATAAAGTTTATTTACATATGCTTCAACAGTATCAACAAACCATTAAACAGCGCAATACACTTTTATCACAACCTTTAGACAATAGCTATTTACAAGTATGGGATGAAAAACTATCTGAATTAGGTAGTAAAATGTGGAATATAAGAAAAGATTTTTTCGATGAATTTATTATCATTTTCAAAAAACTGTGGCAACAATTAGATTGTGAATTTTCAGCAACATTACAATATGATATCACTCAAGTATTGACAAAAGAGGAGTTTTATCAAGCACTAGCTGAACAAGTATCTGTTGATTCAAGAAGAGGGTATACTACAATAGGTCCACATAGAGACAATATTAATTTAACTTTCAACCAAATGGATATTAAAAACTGTGGTTCTCAAGGAGAAAAAAAATTATTTCTTATTGTATTAAAAATTGCTGAAGCGGTTTATATTGGGAACAAGATGAACAATGAACCAATTATTTTATTAGATGATTTGTTTGCAATGTTGGATAAAAACAGAGGTTTAAAAACACTACGTTTATTAACTAATAATTTTCAGATTTTTATTACAACAACAGATTCTAATGCAGAAACATATTTTTCTAATCAAGATGATTTAAATTTTATTAAACTGGAAGAATGTGAGGAAATATGTTTCGCCGCATAAACAGTGCATTAGAAACTTTAGAAACAAATCCAAGATTAAAAAAATATTTTATATATGATAAAATTCAAAAAATTTGGAAAGAACATGTTGATGAAGTAATTCAATCTAACACACAAATTCTGCATTTAAATAATGATGTTGTTACCATTAAAACATCAGCACCTACATGGAAAACAGAATTGGGATTTCAAAAGTCTAAATTAATATTAATCATCAATAAACATTTAGATTCTAAACAAAAGATTAAGGATATTAAATTCATATGAATCAAAAAACTAATAACACATCATATCAATCAGATAATATTACCGTTTTAAAAGGTTTAGAGGCTGTTAGAAAACGACCTGCCATGTATATTGGTGATGTTGGCAAAAAAGGACTTCATCATTTAGTGTGGGAAGTAGTCGATAATTCCATTGATGAGGCAATGGCAGGCTATTGTTCTGAGATTACGGTTTCTATTTTAAAAGATGGTGCTATTTCTGTTGAAGATAATGGACGCGGTATTCCTGTTGATATGCATAAAGATGAAGGCAAGTCTGGATTAGAGTTGGTGATGACTGTTTTGCATGCAGGTGGAAAATTTGACAAGGATACTTATAAGGTTTCAGGAGGTTTGCATGGTGTTGGTGTTTCTGTTGTGAATGCCTTGTCTTCACATTGTATAGCAGAAGTGCATCGAGATGGCAAAAAACATTCTCAACAGTATGAATATGGAATCGCCAAAACTAGTGTGGAAGAATGTGGAAAATCTACAAAAAATGGTACAAAAATCATATTCACACCAGATTATGATATTTTTGTAGGCCAAAAATATGAATTTGAAATCGTTGATGAGCGTTTGCGTGAATTAGCCTATTTAAATAGCGGTATTAAAATTAATTTAATAGATGAAAATACCAACAGTAAAACAGAACACTATTATGAAGGCGGCTTATCAGAGTTTGTCCAACACTTAGGGCGTAATCAAAAGCCTGTTTTTGAAATACCAATTCATATAAAAGGCGAGAAAGATAATGTGCCGGTTGATTTAGCTTTACGCTACAATGAATCTTATTCTGAAAGATTGTTAACCTTTGTTAATAATATTAATACAATTGAAGGAGGAACTCATTTAGCGGGATTTAAATCAGCATTAACACGATCTTTAAATCAATATGCTTCAAAAAACAAGTTATTTAAGCCTGTCAAAGGAGAAACCTTTTCTTTGGGTGGTGAAGATGTACGAGAAGGTTTAACATGTGTTTTATCTATTAAAGTTCCTGAGCCTCAATTTGAGGGACAAACTAAAACCAAATTAGGTAATGGTGAAGTCAAAGGTATATGTGATTCTATTATTATGGAAGCTTTATCAGATTACTTTGAACAAAACCCTGATATTGCAAAAGCTATTATTCATAAAGCAGAAAATGCAGCACGTGCACGAGAGGCTGCACGTAAGGCACGTGAGTTGGTAAGACGGAAGAGTGTTTTAGATATTTCAGCATTACCTGGAAAGTTAGCTGACTGCTCTGAAAAAGATCCAGCATTAAGTGAACTGTATATTGTTGAGGGAGATTCTGCTGGAGGATCTGCCAAACAGGGTCGTGATCGTAAAAATCAAGCAATTTTGCCATTGCGAGGTAAGGTTATTAATGCAGAAAAAGCAAGAATTGATAAATTATTATCTAATAATGAAATTCAAACATTAATTACCGCTATTGGTGCTGGATTTGGTGGCGATTCTGATTCAGATGCTGATGATACATCTGTTGGAGATTTTGATATTGCAAAAGTTAGGTATCATAAAATTATTATTATGACAGATGCTGATGTTGATGGTAGCCATATTAGAACTCTGTTGCTAACATTTTTATACAGAAAAATGCCACAATTAATTGAAGCAGGATATATTTATATTGCTCAGCCACCTTTATATAAAATATCTAAAGGTCGACAAGTAGAGTATGCATTTACAGATGTAGAAAAAGATAAAATCATTAATGAATGGTCAGAAAATAGTAATACAAAAATTGAGCTACAACGTTATAAAGGTTTAGGTGAGATGAATGCTGAACAATTATGGGAAACTACGATGGATCCGGCCAACCGCACCCTATTGCAGGTTGTGATTGAAAAACCAGAAAAAGCAGATGATCGATTTACAACTTTAATGGGTGAAGAAGTAGCACCAAGAAGAGAATTTATTGTTAAACGTGCAAATTTAGTATCAAACTTAGATATATAAAGGAAAATTAAATGTCAGAAGAATTTCAAGATGGACATATATCCAAAATTGACATAGTAGATGAAATGTCAGAATCGTATTTGAATTATTCTATGTCAGTTATTGTGAGTAGAGCACTGCCTGATGTTAGGGATGGTTTAAAACCGGTTCATCGTAGAGTGTTGTTTGGTGCCGCAGATTTAGGTGCGACATGGAACAGGAAGTATAAAAAAAGTGCTCGTATTGTTGGTGAAGTCATGGGTAAATATCATCCACATGGGGATGCTTCCATATACGATACATTGGTTAGGATGGCCCAAACATGGTCTTTACGATATCCTTTAATGGATGGTCAAGGTAATTTTGGATCTATTGATGGAGATAATGCCGCGGCTATGAGATATACTGAAGCCAAAATGGATAGATTAGCATCAGAATTATTAAAAGATATTGATAAAGAAACGGTTGATTTTCGTCCTAATTTTGATGATTCGTTGCAAGAGCCTACAGTGCTCCCCACCTTAATTCCCAATTTATTAATGAATGGTTCAGAGGGTATTGCGGTTGGTATGGCAACTAAAATTCCACCACATAATTTAAATGAACTAATTAACGGCTTAATTGAATTGCTGAACAATCCTGAAATATCAATGGATGAATTATTAACACATATTAAAGGTCCTGATTTTCCTACGGGCGGATATATTATGGGTATTGATGGTATTAAAGATGCATATACTACTGGTCGAGGTCGTATAATTATGCGCGGAAAAGCCTCAATTGAAGAATTGCCAAGTGGAAAAGAAGTGATTATTATTTCTGAAATACCTTATCAAGTTAATAAAGCTAATTTAGTTGAAAAAATTGCACATTTAGTTAGGGATAAACGATTAGAAGGTATATCAGATTTACGTGATGAATCAGATAAAGATGGAGTTAGAGTAGTGATTGAATGTAAGCGAGATGCAATTGCTGAAATTATTTTAAACAACTTATATAAACTAACACAACTACAAGAATCTTTCGGTGTCATTATGCTTGCTTTANTNAATAATATTCCAAAGGTCATGACATTAAAAGAGGTGTTAAATCANTTTTTAGATTTTAGNCGTGAAGTAATTATAAATCGTACAAATTTTGAATTAAAAGAAGCAGAACAGCGTGCACATATTTTAGAAGGATTAAAAAAAGCATTAGAAAATATTGATGATATTATTGCCCTAATTAGAGGATCAAACGATCCTAAAGATGCAAGAGATACATTAATTCAAAAATATCAATTTTCTACATTACAAGCAAAAGCAATTTTAGATATGAGGCTACAAAAATTAACTTCTTTAGAAGTCGATAAAGTAGTTGAAGAATATAATGAGCTTCAGTTGTTAATANAAAAATTAAATGATATTTTAAATGATTATAGTTTACAAAGTAATATNATTAAAGATGAACTATTAGAAATTCAAGATAGATATGGTGATGAGCGTAAATCTGAAATTATACCTATTAGTGGAGATTTAACTATTGAGGATATGATTGCAGATGAAGATATGGTAGTGACTATTACACATAATGGATATATTAAANGAGTACCTACTGCATCATGGAAATCACAAAAGCGNGGTGGGCGTGGTAAAAAAGGAGCNCATACAAAAGATGATGATTTTGTAGAACATTTATTTATTGCCTCAGCTCATTGCACTATTCTATTTTTCTCTGATAGAGGGAAATGCTATTGGTTAAAAGTACATCAAATTCCAATGGGATCACGAATTTCACAAGGTCGTGCAATTATTAATTTAATTGATTGTGAGCCTGGTGAAAAAATACANGCATTTGTATCGGTAAAAGAATTCAATGATACGGATTATATTGTGATGGCAACTAAAAATGGAATGATTAAACGNTCNGCACTCANTCTTTATAGCAAACCAAGGAAAAACGGAATTTATGCAATTGAAGTNAGAGANGATGATGAGNTAATTCAAGCNAGGATTGCAAATGGTGAGCAGGAAATTATNATGGCTACATCNAANGGTAAAGCNATNAGNTTTAGAGAAGATAAAATACGTCCAACAGGTAGAAAAACCATGGGAGTACGNGGCATTNGAATGAGTTTTAAAGATGANTATGTNATTGGNATGTTNGTTGTTAANCGAGATGGAACGATTTTTGTTGCCAGTGATAAGGGATATGGTAAGCGGACAGATGTAGAAGCATATCGNACACAAACTCGTGGNGGTAAAGGTTCTTATACAATTAAAACATCAGATAAAGTTGGTAAATTAGTGGCCATAATGGAAGTGATTGATGANGATGATATTATGATTATTACCAATCAAGGAGTTATGATTAGACAAAGTGTTGCAGATATTAATACTATTGGAAGAAATACACAGGGTGTACGTCTATTGAAATTAGATGATAAGGCGATGATTTCATCAATTACTAAAGTTCTCAAAGAAGATGAAGANGAGGATNGTGTGGATGATAGTNCAATCAATGATGAANTTTCAGAATCCTCTGAGGAATAGTTATTGCTATAATTAATTTACAAGAACTTGATTNTATTAAACAGNAAATTNATGAATCTGTTATTAAAGCCAAGCGTCATNCNAGNGATGTTCATATTNTAGCTGTTACTAAAACTTTACAGTTTGAGGCTATCCAGTCGGCTTATGATAATAATATTAATATTATTGGAGAAAATAGAGTTCAGGAAGCGAGTGATAAATTACTTAATCAAACNNTNCCTCCACATTCTGAATTACATTTAATTGGACATCTNCAATCTAATAAAATCAATAAAGCTATTCAGATTTTTGATGTTATTCAAACAATCGATTCCTTGNAATTNGCTAAAAAAGTAAATTTGGCTTGTCAAAAATTANATAAATGTCAACGAGTCTATATACAAATTAATTCAGGTAATGATCCTGCAAAATATGGTTTTAANATGCATGATGTANTAGATGCNGCACANGNAATTAATAATTTNTCTAATTTATCNTTAGAGGGNGTGATGATGATACCNCCTTTTATTGAAATAGATAATTATTATAGAAGTATATTTCAACAAACAAAAGAAATGCAATTAAATATCTATAATAGTGGTATTTCGAGTTGTATTAATGTTTCTATGGGGATGTCGCGCGATTATCAATTAGCGATTGAAGAAGGAGCAACTCATATTCGTATTGGCACAGCACTGTTTGGCAGCAGACATTAATTAAATATGTTTAGTTCATTTCAATCATTTNAAGAATTATTAAAATATGCCCAACCATGGCGCAATAAAATTTATNTAGCTACATTTTATTCAATCATAAATAAATTATTTGATATTGCTCCTGAAATTTTAATTGGTGTTGCTGTTGATTTGGTGGTTAACAAACAAGATAGTTGGATTTCCCAATTAGGATTTATAACAGTAGANTCACAATTAATTTTTCTAGCAATCACCACTTTTTTNATATGGGTTTTTGAATCATTATTTCAATATTTATATTCAATTAAATGGCGNAATATTGCNCAAGAAATAGAACATGCAATACGTTTAGATGGATATTCTCATGTNCANTCTTTAGATGTTGATTGGCATGAAAACCAACGTACTGGNAATATAACAGCAATTTTAAATGATGATGTAAATCANTTAGAGCGCTTTCTTAATGATGGTGCTAATGAAATTATTCAAATTGCNATTTCAAGCATTTCCATTGGATTTATTTTTTTNTATGTTGCTCCTGTTTTAGGTGTAGTNGCAATTTTACCTATTCCTATTATTTTATTAATAGCAATGTTTTTTCAAAAGAATCTTTCTCCAAGATATCGTAATGTAAGAGATTCNGCAGGTTTATTAAGNGCAACAATATTTAATAATTTATTAGGTATACAAACCATTAAAAGNTTTATTCAAGAACTNCGAGAATCTNCAAGAGTTCAAAAACTTAGCAAAGAATATCAAACTCAAAATGTAAAAGCTATTATGATGAGTTCAGCATTTGTTCCAGTAGTGAGGATGGGTGTATTAAGTGGTTTTTTAGGAACAATGGTGATTGGTAGCAAGATGGCATTGAATGGCAGCTTAGATGTTGGTTCATTTAGTGTTTTGGTATTTTTAACTCAGCGTTTTTTATGGCCCTTTACTGATATAGCCATTATTATTGATAATTTTGAACGCTCCATGGCATCTACTAAACGTATTTTGGAGCTGTTGAATATTAAATCAGACATTATCAGTCCCAAAACTGCAGTACTGAATACAAACTATAAATCTAATATAGAATTTTCTAATGTTGAGTTTTATTATGAAAAACATAATCCAGTGTTTTCTAATTTAAATTTTACAATTCCAGGATCTAAGTTTATTGGTATTGTAGGCCAAACAGGATCAGGAAAAACAACATTAGCAAAATTATTATTAAGATTTTACGACCCCATTAATGGTGATATTAAAATTAACAATATCAATATTAAGCAATTATCAATTCAAAAATTAAGAGAAAATATTGGATTTGTTAGTCAAGATACTTTTTTATTTGATGGTACTATTAAAGAAAACATTGCTTATCATGATAGCACCGCTCCAATTGAAGAAATTATATTGGCAGCAAAAAAAAGTCAAGCCCATTCTTTTATTAAAGATTTACCTTGTGGTTATGATACAATGATTGGTGAAAGAGGTCAAAAACTTTCTGGTGGGCAAAAACAGCGTTTAGCGATTGCTAGAGCAATCTTGAAAAATCCACATATATTAATTTTTGATGAGGCAACTTCTGCTGTTGATAATGAAACAGAGCAACTGATTCAAATTGCACTTAATGAAATTGCTAAAAATCGCACTACTATTGTAATTGCTCATCGATTATCAACCATACGTAATGCTGATAATATTATTGTATTATCAAATTCTCAGATTATTGAAGAAGGTACTCATGATAAATTAATCAACAATAAAAATGGCTATTATTCTTCCTTATGGGCAATACAAACAGGAAAAACAAAATAACCAAATAAGTCATATTTTCTTATTGATTAATCATCTGTTTTTTTTTAATTTGAATTCTTACTATTTGATAATATTAAGGTAATCTATCATGAGCATATATTTAATTTGGTTTTTAATTGGAGTAGGATTTTTAGTATTTGAAATGTTATCTCCAGCATTTATTTTATTTTTCTTTGGCATTGGCGCTTGGATTACTTCTATAGCGACTAGCCTCTTTCCAGATATGAGTTTTAATCAACAAATAATTATTTTCAGTATATCGTCACTTTTATTATTATTATTACTTCGGAATTATATGAAAAATATTTTTAATGGTATTCAAAATTTAGGAAGCGATCAATATAATGATGAAATACCTGATGATGAATTAGCAATCGTTACTAAAGTTATTCCGCAAGGTGGATTTGGTGAAATTAAATATTTAGGTACTTTTTATAAAGCAAAAAGTGAAGATTCAAATATAGAATTTGTAAAAGGCGAAAATGTTAAAATTGTGAAAAAGGGTGATAATAAAGGTTCATTTTACATTATAAAAAAATAGACTAGGAGTAAAGCATGGGTGATTTTTCAGTTGTATTAATAGTATTAATTATATTTGCAATTGTTGTTTTAACTAAAACAGCACAAGTGGTACCACAGAGAACAGAGGCAGTGATTGAGCGCTTGGGTAAATATAGTAGAACTTTAAGTGCTGGATTTCATATTCTAATACCATTTCTTGATAGAATAGCATATAAGCGACATTTAAAAGAAGAAGTTATTGAAGTACCAAAACAAAATTGTATTACCAAAGATAATGTGCAACTTACAATAGATGGTGTATTATATATACAGGTTATGGATAGTAAGCTATCATGTTATGGTATTGATAATTATTATTTTGCTGCTCAAAATTTAGCACAAACTTCATTAAGATCAGCAATTGGTAAAATGGTATTAGATAAAACATTTGAAGAACGTGAATCTTTGAATCAGCAGGTAGTGTCTGCTGTTGATGAAGCTGCTCAAAATTGGGGTGTGAAAGTTCTGCGATATGAGGTTAAAGATATTGATGTTGCTCCTGATATTATGAAAGCGATGGAAAAACAAATGACTGCTGAAAGAGATAAGCGTGCTGTGATTGCACAGTCAGAGGGTGAGAGACAGTCTGCTATTAATTCAGCAGAAGGTAAAAAACAAGCAGCCATCTTAACATCTGAGGGTGAGAGACAACAAAATATTAATGATGCTGAAGGTGAATCAGAAGCGATAAGATTAAAGGCAACTGCAACTGCAGAAGCAATACAAAAAGTTGCAGAGGCATTAAATTTACCTGGTGGTTCTGATGCGGCTAATTTAGAGGTGGCTAAAGCATATGTAGATGAATTTGGGAAATTAGCTAAAGAAAGTAATACGATGATTTTACCAGCTGATGCAGCAAATGTAGCCTCTATGATTGCGACTGCAATGTCTGTTATTGATAAAACAAAAAAATAATCTTATTCTAATTTATTTATGAATCAAAAACTATGGTTAATTAAAGCTCCACAAAGTGCCATTGTCATATTTCTCATTTTGAATATACTTNCGATGTTAACCTATCCAGGTGGAATATTGCATGATTCTTCAACNATAGGCTATTCTTTTTTCAATAATTTTCTTAGTGATTTAGGTNGNTATCTTAGTTGGAGTGGTGAACACAATTTTTATTCCCAATTATTTTTTAATTCTGCAATGATTATGGCTGGATTTATTTTTTCTTTTTATTTTTGGAATTTACTTCATGTATTCAACTTAAATTCAGGTATATTATATTNGATAGCAATGATAGGAACTTGTGCTGGTGTAAGCGGAGGCATTAGTATGGCAGGAGTTGGTTTGACTCCTTCAGATTTATATTTTTCTGCACATTTAGATTTTGCACATTGGCTATTTAGATTTTTCTTTATCGCTTCTTTATTTTATACTATTATAATTTTTAAAACTGATTTAATTGCAAATAAATATGCTTCTGGATTTGTGATATTTGCAATTTTAATTTTAGCTTATATTTTATTTTCAGAATTAGGACCAGATGCACGAGAAAGTATAACCACNCTACGTATGCAAGTAGTAGCACAAAAATCAATTTTATTTTGTTTTATTATTGCAGTTTATATACAAACACAAGGGTTGAAATTAATTTTAGATAATTAATTATGTTAAAACATATTAAAAATCTTACCCTTGGCATTGAAGAAGAATATCAACTTATTGATCCTCAAACACGCGAGTTAACTTCATATATCAGTGAAATTATGGAACAAGGATCTTTAGTTTTTAAAGATGAAGTCAAACCAGAGTTATTGCAATCTCAAATTGAAATAGGTAGTCAAGTATGTAATAATATTGATGATTTAAAAATTGATTTACAGCGACTTCGAAGTCTTGTTAATGATTATGCTTCAAAAAAGAACCTATCAATTATTGCTGCAGGTACTCATCCATTTTCACATTGGAAAGATCAAGTTGTAACTGATAAAGAACGATACCATGGGTTTATGGACTCTACACAATATGTAGGGAAACGTATGTTAATCTTTGGCATGCATGTTCATGTTGGAATTAAAGATCTAGATTTACGAATTGATATTATGAACCAAATGCGTTATTTCATGCCACATTTGCTAGCTTTATCTACATCATCTCCATTTTGGCAGGGTAGTGATACAGGATTTAAATCCTTTCGAAGTATNATTTTTGAGGATTTACCACGCACTGGTATACCAGAAGTCTTTGAATCTTATCAAGATTATAAAAATTATACCAAAACTCTTATTAAATGTAATAGCATTAGTGATCCAACCAAAATTTGGTGGGATATTCGTCCACATCCAATATATCCTACACTGGAGTTCCGGATTTGCGATTGTTGCACACGCCTGAATGATGCAATCGGAATTGCAGCTTTAATTCAAGCCTTAGTTGCTAAATTAATTATTTTACGTAAATCAAATCAAACTTGGCGTAATTATAGAGGTTCATTAATACATGAAAATAAATGGAGAGCTACTCAGCATGGTATTAATTCTAATTTATTGGATTTAGGACGAAACAAGGAAGTTCCATATAAAAAATTAATGTATGAAATGCTTGAATTTGTNGATGAAGTGAAAGACGATTTGGGTGTTAGNAATCATTTAAATGCTATTGAAGATATTATTGAAAATGGNTCTAGTGCAGATAGACAACTAGAAATTTTTAAACAAACGAACGATCTAAAAGCTGTTGTTGATCATTTGATTACTGAAACTAATCAAAAAATAAATTCATAATTATTAAGGATAAAAATGGAATATAGGAATCTCGGCAATTCAGGTTTAAAAGTAAGCGAATTATCTTTTGGATCGTGGGTAACTTTTGTCAACCAATTAAATCAAAAAAGTGCTATGGATTGTATGTCTTATGCATATGAACATGGAGTTAATTTTTTTGATAATGCAGAGGCATATGCTTCTGGAGAATCAGAAGTTTTAATGGGTAATATATTAAAAAAACTTAATTGGGANAGAGACACTTATATAGTTTCTAGTAAAGTCTTTTGGGGAGGAGATCTCCCTACTCAANGAGGTCTTTCTAAAAAACATATTCACGATGCTTGNAATGCNGCCCTGAAAAGACTTAGAGTTGATTATTTAGATCTTTTTTTCTGTCATAGGCCTGACCCAGATACACCAATAATTGAAACTGTATATGCAATGAATGATTT
>NZVQ01000043.1 GCA_002701525.1 Fidelibacterota bacterium
TTTATCCATTTATTATCTATTTTAATAAAGAATTTTAACATTCCAATGACATTCTCAATTAAAGCAAAATCAGCATTTAAGTCTAGTATTGAATCAATCGCAGAAACAATTAATGTGTTTCGAGGATCATCCTTATCCATTTTGCCTGCGATACTCATTCCTTGACATGGAGGTGTTGCTATAACAATTTTACACTTTTGTTTTTTTGCTTCGTTAATAATTTTTTTATATATTTTAGGATCTGTTATATCACCACAAATCATATTGCTTTTAGGATATAATTTTTGATAAATATCAGCTCTATTCTCTATCAACTCATTTGCAACTTTAACATGGATTCCTATATCATCAAGATAAAATTCGCCTATGCCAGCTGATGCAAATAAAGATAGTGCATTATTAGTTTCTGATTTTAAAAAAATAGATTTCATTGTCTAATAAATTTACGTAATGTAGAGTTGGAATACAAAAAACCCCAACATTTCTGTTAGGGTTTATTGTGTGGCCAGACGCGGAATCGAACCACGGACACGAGGATTTTCAGTCCTCTGCTCTACCAACTGAGCTATCTGGCCAACTAAAAAGTTAGAATTGAAAGCAAATAAAATTACACCTTATATAATTTAAATTAATAATTCTTTTTTAAAATTTTGCATAATTTATAAGCTATGATAGACATTGTTTTAGCAACTCATAATAAAGATAAAAGATCCGAGCTTTCAAAAGCATTTAATTCTAAAGATGTCAATATTCTATCTTTAGAAGATTTTCCTCATATTGGTGAAATAATTGAAGATGGTGATACATTAAGAGATAATGCTTTTATTAAAGCTCATACTGTATATGGGATAACAGGCTTGCCTAGCATATCAGATGATACAGGATTGGAAGTCGATGCATTAAATGGAGCACCAGGAGTATATTCTGCACGTTATGCTGGTGAGAACTGTTCATATATGGATAATGTGAATAAAATTATAAAAACAATGTCTGGAGTTCCTTTAGATTTAAGAACAGCTCAATTCAAAACAGTAATGGCTTTTGTCTCAAATAAAATGGAACTAGTTTCTGAAGGGAGCGTTAAAGGTTTAATTGCAGAAGAAGCAAAAGGTATTGGAGGGTTTGGATATGACCCTGTATTTTATGTATCAGAAATGAAGAAAACTTTTGCAGAAATGACTATGGAACAGAAGAATAAAATTTCACATCGTGGACAGGCTACTAAAAATATGATTGAGTTACTTCGTTCACATCAAATAATCCCAAATTCACAGGAGAATGCCTAGAGAATATTGTTACCATTGTGGTATTTGTTAATAACATAAAACAAATGTTAATAAAGTTGGTATTTTTATTCATATCCCTAAATTTTATTTTAGCGGAACAGGATTCTTACATTAATACAAAAGAAATTATTCCTCAGATGAATCTGCTACATAGAGTTGTTGATCCTCTTGAAATTGTACCTATTAAAAGAAATCATATATATAGAAAGAATAAACTCAACTTTCATAAATCTAAAATATTTAGTCTATTAACTAGTGATAGTACTTGGAATAATAATTTTATTAATCCAATCAATAAATTAAGAAAGTTAGATATTGATGTGGAGCCTGGAGAAATAGAAGGAACGATTGTTGTATTTAATAGGTATGATGAATTTAATATGCAGATACCAGCAGTTATTTCTATTGAATGGTATAAAGAAAAGTCTTTAGAGAAAAATTTTGAAATTTTAAAGAATACATATTTTAAAAACGAATTAATTAAAGAGAACATAACTTCTTCTGGGAAATCGTTAAATATATTTAATCAAGAAGTAGCAGGTACAGAAGTTAAGTTAAATATTGATGGAGAGCTTACTGTTAAAGGAGATGTCAATTTCCAAGATAGAGAAATTATATCTATGAATCAAAGAGAAAGTTCTAATTGGGATTTAGATATAGAACAGACCCAAAAATTTGGTATTGATGGTACTATTGGGGATAGAATATTTGTTGAAATTGATCAAGATTCTGAAGCTACATTTTCATGGGACAATGATTTAAGTTTAGAATATAAAGGTAAGGAAAATGATATTTTAAAGAGTGCTCAGGGAGGGAATATCAGTTTATCGCTGCCGGCATCTCAATTTGTTAGTGTTGGAAGCGGTAAGAATGAGGGCCTTTTTGGTATTAAGTTAGCGCATGCAATTGGTCCACTAACGATTAATACTATCTTATCTAGAGAACAAGTTAAAAAATCTCAATCAACATTTACTGGTGGGGAAGCATCAGGAGAAAATGAAATTTTTGATTATAATTTTCTTAAAGGAGTCTACTTCTTTATTGATAAAAAATTTAAAAATCAATACTACCCATTAGATCCTAATGGGAATCACTACATAGATAATAATTATGTTATTGATAGCATTATTGTTTATAAAACTGTTTCTAATTATGATGTTAATGTAAAATCAAATGTAGAGGCATATTTAGATCCATCTATTGAAAATTTAGATGATACATATTCACAAAAGGGCGGATTATGGATTAGAATGGATGACAAAATCGATTATGAGGTAAATAGAAAAGAGGGATGGATAAGACTTAATAATGTAGGCTCAGATGAGGCCGTTGCAATTGCTTATACATTAGGAAAGGTTGATGAAGCAAACCCTGATGTTCATATTGGTATAGATTCATTATTAACATATACGGACATTAATAGTATCCCTGATGATTATTGTTTAGTTGATGGATGGGAATTAGGAGATTCTTGCGGCAATGAAATTGAAGGAGAAGATTATCAAGAATTTAATGGTAAAGAAGGCTTTCAGCCTCCGGCTATATTAAAATTAAAATTAATTAAGGATACTTACTTGCAAGGGCAGTTGCAACCTACATCACCAACTTGGGAATTAATGTTTAAGAATGTATATTCATTGGGTTCAGGGAGCATTGATCCATCATCATTAGAAATAGAGATAGTTCATGATAAAGGAGCAGGTCTAATACACACCCACAATCCTGAATCTGGGTTATCATATTCAAATATATTTGGAATTGATAGTGAAGATGGAAATTATAATTATGTAGAAGGTGGTGATGGTAAAATAGATATTAAGCAAGCTATCATAGATGATGTAAGGGGAGAATTGCATTTGCCATTTCATCTTCCATTTGCATATGATCCAATTGGTAGAAAAAATGAATTGTCATGGATAAATCAGTTTGGAGAAGATGTTGATTCTACTGAGGCTATTTATTGGGGTAATAATGCGCAAGTACTAGCAGATATTATTGCTAATCCGTTAAATGATGTTAATAATAATTGTTGTTATAATTCAGAAGCTAATGATACGGGCCCAGATATGTATTATAGAAATTCAAGTAATTATACACCTAGTAAAGAATTTACTATTAAAACTAAATTTTCTTCTTCATCACGTTCATCAATTATTAAGCTTGATGGTTTTATGATTGTTCCAAACAGTGAAACTGTAAGTTTAAATGGGACAGTTCTAAAAAAAGGTATTGACTATAGTATTAATTATGATTCAGGTACAATTGATTTCTCAAATCAGCAAGCAACTGATCCTACTGCAAATTTAGTTATTACATATGAAGAAAATGAAATTATATCATTTGACCAAAAATTATTAGCAGGTACTCATTTAAAATATGATATTAATGATTATAGTTTTCTATCAGGAGGCTTGTATTATTATAATCAATCAATAGTTAATGATAAAGTAAATGTAGGGTCTGAGCCAATGAGGAATTTTATTTGGAATATTGCTGGAAAATATAAACAAGATGTTGATTTACTTACAAAAGCAGTTAATAAAATTCCATTTATAGAAACCGCAAAGCCATCAGTATTTAATATTGAAGGTGAATATGCAGAGGTTTATCCTAACCCAAACCCTTTAGGTCAGGCATTTATTGATGATTTTGAATCATCTAAGAGGACTACAAGCCCTAATATATTAAGTAGACAGTGGAAACGTTCTTCTATTCCTGAAGAAGATGCTTTTGAGGATATGTATGTACGGTCACATATATCTTGGTATAATCCATATAATGATATATTAACTAAAAATATATGGCCTAATCAAGAAACAAGTAGCAGGGCAAATAACGAAAGAACAAAGACATTGTGGCTTGAAACTTATTTTTCAGATAGTAGTAACGGGATGATTAATTGGAATGGAATTACAACTACATTGTTTGATTATAACCAAGCAAGAAGTAAATATATAGATATTTGGATTAATGATAATGAAGTAAATAATTCTGATTTTAAATTGCATATAGATATTGGTCAAATTAGTGAAGACCAAGATAGTGATGGTAAATTTGATTCTGAAGATCAAGCAGTATACAGCGGAGGAGTAGGTAATAAGCGGTTTGATTTAGGCGAAGATACAGGATTAGATGGTTGTTTTGATATCATGGAGACAGGCTTTGGATATACTGAGTTTGATAATTCAGATAAATCACACTGTCTATTTGGGAACGAAACATTTCTTGATTTATGTAATGCGAATGTAGAAACGGATCAAATTAGTATGGAACGATGTCAAGAATTAAAAGCATTAGATATTTCTTCAGATGATTGGGACCCAAATGGAGACAACTTTATTTATGAAGAAGGATCAGAAAATTATCGTTTTGCAAATGGAACTGAAGGTAATGCTGTAGCATATCCTTATTTAGACACTGAAGACTTAAATAAATCAGAACCATATTATTCTTTAGATTTATTAAATGATTATTTTTCAATTTCATTAGATTTTGAATCTTTAAGTGAATATATTGAATCTCAATCAATAAATGGATGGAAATTATTGCGTATTCCACTCGCACATTTTTCTAAGAAAGGTAGACAAAATGTTGAGTGGGATTATGTTCAAAATATGCGTTTATGGATAGAATCAAGCAGTGGTCTTAGCAATAAATTGAAAATTGCTAAAATTGAAATAGTAGGTAATGAATGGGAGGAGTTAGGCTCCACTCATATTGATTCAATTTATTATGCAGATGCATTTATACCTGATTCAACATTTAAAGTAGAAGTAATAAATACAGATGAAAATGCTGAATATGTTAAACCCTTAGGTGTTACACAAGAAGTTGATGAATATACAGGTTTAACATTACGTGAACAGTCATTAGTAATTGCCTTTGATGATTTTGAAGGAATCCAAGATAGCAATATAATAGCTATTAAGAAAACTCTGAATCAATTAAACTCTCAAGATAATAGAAATAGTTTCTTAGCATACGAAAAAATGAATATGTATGTTTTTGGTGGTGACCCTAAAAATCCAGAAGCATTATTTATGGGTGAAGATACAGATATTGATCTTGTTTTTAGAATTGGCAAAGATGAAAATTATTATGAAGTTAGTCAAGATATATATAAAGAGTGGGATGATAGAAATGAGATTGATATTAATATTGAAAATTTAAATCAATTAAAAATACCTCTTCAAGATAATCCAGGGGAACTGTTGAATGATGTTGGGTTAGATGGGTGTAGTAATGAGTACGAAGATGGTTTAGGTTCATGTGTAGATACTCTAAGTTTTAAGATTTGGTGTAGTAAAGTAGATTCATTATTAAATATCGAAAATTTTGTTCAAGATCAAATATCAAATTCAGTTCCTGTTAATATAAATAGATGTATTGATTTACGCCCTCAAATGGATTTTGCTAATTCAAATCAATTAGTAGTATGGGATCCTAATTGGGATGATTTTATTGATTTTGATGGAGATGGTATTTGGGATGAAGGTGAATTGGGAGAAGAAAATAATAATAAATTTGATTTTCAGGATATAGATGGCAATGGTATGTATACAATTGGAGAGCCTGGAGAGCCGGCTTTAGTCGACTATGATGGTAATGGAGTTTTTTCTAATTTGGCTGAATATGATGCAGAAAATGAGCTGTTCTATTTCAATGATAATATTAGTCATATTTGTGGACATTGTAATCAATTAAGAATCAAAGGAACTCCTGCAGTTAATAATTTAGAGTATGTTATTGTAGGAGTAGTTAATAAATCTGGGAGTAATAAGAAAGGAAAAGTGCTTATTGACGAATTGAGAATGACAGGAGTTAAAAAAGAAAAAGGAACGGCATTTAGATTATCAAGTTCTGTTAATTTTGCAGATTTATTATCTATATCATCATCATATACTAAAAAAGATGCAGATTTCCATTTACTTCAGCAGCGTTTAGGGCTAGGTCAAAATGAGGAGTCATATTCTATTAATTTATCATCTAGTCCAGATTTATTTTTGCCTTCTAAATGGGGAATTAAGATTCCATTATCAATTAATTATTCACATACATTGCTATCTCCCAAATTAATACAAGGAACAGATATTTTAGCTGGCAAAATCAATGAAGCTGATCCATCTATTCAAACTATTGATGATAAAGTTACATTAAGTACACAGTTTAGTAAATCATCAAGAAGCAAAAATTGGTTTAATAAATATACAATTGATAATATAAATCTTAGATTTTCTGCTATCAATGGTAAGAAAAGTACCTCTACTATTGAGTTAGAGGAATATTTTGATTATGAATATTTTGGCTCATATCATTATAAATTTAATAAAGATAATTATTTTAATATATTTAGTTTTCTTGAAGGAATCCCATTATTAGGGAATTCATTATCAGCCTTGCGTGTATATTATTCTCCAGATGAGTTTAGTACATCAGCAAAGTTAGAAGAGTATGATAAGATAAGCATTCAAAGAACAAACCCTGAAAATCCGACTCTTACATATACTCTTAATATGACTAGGGAATATGATCTCAAATATAAATTGACTAACAGTATTATTTCGAGATATAAACGGGTAGTTAATAGTAATTATGATAGTTATAAAAATAATAAGATTGATTTCTTTAGAGATTTTAAACCAGGATTAATTAAAACTGTTTCAGAAACATTTAGTAATTCATATAGCCCTAACTATTTTCGATGGCTATCTCCTAAAATCACATATAATCCAATATACAAATGGAATTTAGTAAGCTCAGGAGAAGATATTTCTATTGCAGATATCAGTTCCAATGCACCACTTAGTATAGACTTTAAATTAAAATTAAAAGATTTAATGAAAAAGGTATATAGCCCTCAAAAAGAGAACTCTAAACTAGTGGAATATTCTATAGGTAATTTATATGATTTTGTATCACGATTTTCTAATGGAATAACAATGAGCTATGACAATTTAAGAATCAATAATTATGATAACATTTCAGCATTAGATTATCAAGATTATTGGTATAGGCTAGGAATTTCAGAAAGGTCTGCAGGTTCTTTAAATTATGGATCTAATTATGAATCATCAAATACTATTAAAAACACTTTGTCTTTATCTACTACATTTAAAATTACCAACAATAAAATTATTAATGGTATTAAGCATTTAAGATCAAGTGAATATCTTAAAAATTCTAACCAATCTGATCAAAATATAACATTTAAGAAAACACAATTCCCTCTTGGTATGAATGGAGATGAGGGTTTCCCATTTATTGATTGGTCTATTAGTTGGACAATGCTTAATAATGAATCTGGGAAAATTAATGAGTTTTTTAGGAAATATTTTAAGACAATTAATTTCAGAAATAATCATTCTACAAGCAAAACAGAACAGTGGCAAGGCCCTGGTAATTGCTTTGACTCTAATGGCACGGCCTTATCATTTGATAGCTGTAACAATCTGCAAACATGGAGCTATGTTCAAGATTTTAATCCATTATTAGGATTTGAGTTTAAGACATTAGGAAAAGATTGGTGGAATTTTGATTTTAGTGTAATTCGAAAGTTGACTATATCAAATACCAATTCACCAGGTACAGCACCAACCTCAAGAACATATACTAATACAATTACATTTGATTTAAAACATTTTCGTAAAGGTGGAATTAAAATCCCAAAAATTTTATTTAAAGAATTTTATTTTAATAATGATATTACATTTGATTTTGGAATTGAATATAGTCATGTTTATAAAACAATCAATCCAGGCAATGCCAAAAGCTTAGATGATTTCATTGAAGAAGAGTCACTTAAAACATTAACTATAGAACCAATTATTAAATATAATTTTGCATCTTGGGTTAATGGGAATATCCATTTTATGTATAAGCTGTCGGATGATAAAGTTCAAGGCAAAACAGAATTAAGAGATATTGGATTCTTCTTACAATTTAAGATTAGAGGATAGGCATGAAATTATTATTACTGTTATTCTGTGTTTCAATATATTCTCAAACGGTACTGTACTTTGATGGGAATAATGCTATGAATTATTTAAATCAGCAGTGCGATCTTGGTCCAAGATATCCTGGCAGTAGCGGACATACTAAAGCTATACAGGTTTATAAAAAGCATTTTGAAAAATATTCAGATGATGTAATGTTATTTGATGATTATGTGATACATCCTCATTCATTGGATTCAATTCAATTAACTAATATTTTTTCTAGGTTGAATCCTGAAATAAATAATAGAATTCTTTTAATGGCACATTTTGACACAAGAGAGATTGCCGATAAAGATTTGAATCAAGATAATCAAAAAAAACCTATTTTAGGAGCAAATGATGGAGCTTCAGGCATTGCAGTTTTAATGGAAATGGTGCGATTTTTAAACCAAAACCCATTATCTAATTTAGGAGTAGATTTTTTATTAACTGATGGAGAAGATATGGGTAAGCCTGGAGATGCAGATTCATGGGCTTTAGGTGCAAAAGTATTTTCTGATAGAATTCCATCTCCATTACCATTTGCGGCAATATGTGTAGATATGGTTGGAGACACAGAATTAACATTGCCGATTGAGCGCCATTCATATATGCAAGCACCGCAATTAGTATTAGATATTTGGAAGCTTGCACAAGAATTAGGCTATGCTCAATTTCAAATGGAATTAGGCAGGGCAATTATTGATGATCATACAGCATTTTATAATAAAACAGGGATTCCTTCAATAGATATTATTGATTTTGATTATCCAAATAAAAATATAAATTATTGGCATACTTTAGAGGACACTCCTGATAAATGCTCTGCTCAAAGTTTAGAAGCCGTTGGAACAGTATTAATTAATTATTTATATAGATTAGACTTAGGAATGAATGAATAAAAAGCAATGGGATATATTAGTGCTATCGGGGAATTTGGAGGATGTTGAAATAATTTCATCATATATATCAGATGAATCTCTAGGTTCTTGCATTGACAAAAATAGTCAATCATATTATTTTGAATTTGGTAAAAAAGATTTTATTGAGAATATATTAAATCAGCATATAAATAAATTTGATGTTAATTTTAATTGGGAAGTAAAGCAGCAGGAAGATTGGCATTTAAATTGGAAAGATAATTTCCAACCAATTGAAATTGATAATGATTTAATCATCGTTCCAGATTGGGATCGAAATACATATCATAATAAACATATGATTAAAATCCGACCTGGTATGGCATTTGGGACAGGTCATCATGAGACCACATTCTTAATGCTAAAACATTTAATCAAAAATATTAAAGCCGATGATTCTGTACTTGATTTAGGATCTGGAAGCGGTATCTTATCAATAGCATCTCACATTTACAATGCATCAAAAATCACATCTATAGAATATGATGAAGATTGTAGAAATAATTTTTTAGAAAATCTTGAAATTAATGAAATCGAAAATCAGGACATTAATTTCATTATTGGAGATGTATTGTCATTAAAAGAATTTAATTATGATATTATTTTAGCAAATATTAATAAGAATATTATAAAAGAATTAATTCCAAATCTAAAAAATACAAATGCTAAAATTTTGTTATCAGGTTTATTAGATCAAGATCAATCTGAAATTGAATCATTGCTTAAATTACATAATATGAATTTAATATATAAAGATCAGTATAATGAGTGGATATTAATGGTGGTTCAAAATGATTAGATTATTTTTATTATTTTTATTATTTAGTTGTTCAGATGATATAATTCAAAATAATTCAAGAAGCACTATTCAAAATCTTATTGTCAATCTTGATAGAACAAGTAATGAAATTTACATTCAAGTAGAAACAACCTTAGATTTAGGCACTGTTGATTCAGTAACAGTTGATTTAGAATATGCAGGAGGTATAGGCATAGACTATACAAATAGTTTTACATTATATGATAATGGCCAAAATGGTGATATTATTGCTGATAACGGCATTTATACACTGATTGATTCAGCAGACAATGTAGATATCCCTGATGAGCAATCAGAAATTGTTTATATTAATTTTCCATCATATTTTGCTTTAAATCAAACTGAATCTGGAGTGATTCCGTTTACAGTTACTATTAAAGGTAAGAAATACTTAGCTACTGTAAATATTTTTGTAGGTAATAGAAGCTATGCATATGCAGAATATATTAATATTGATAATACCTCTTTAGAGATTCAAATCAATAAGAAGGATTTATATATTGATGATGCTAATACAGAAGTTTGTGATAGAGTCGCGAATACCTATGGAGATATTTTTTATCCAATAGCATTTGATTGGCCAGAGGCATCATCAACGGGTTTGAATAATTATTTTACTTATGAATCAGGATTTAGTGTGGCATCTATGAGTGATTGTGCATCTACTGGTACATCTATTTTTAAATTTATATTAAATGATTTAGACAATGGACAATCTACTGCAGACGAAAAATCAATTGTTATGTATGGATGTGGTGATGGTATTTGTGAATCTGATTATGAAAACAACTTGTCTTGCTCAGAGGATTGTAGTGATGAATAAATTTATTTATTTAATTATTTGTTCTTTTTTATTTTCAACTCCATTTCACAGTTTTGAATTAAATGAAAACACGAAAATATTAAGTAGATCTAATGGCATTTTTCCTGACAGCAATGGAATTATCGATATAGACTATGACTATACTCTTAATAATTTTATTCCCGGTGGTACTGCTATGGAAATTCGTATGTGGGTTGGAACTGGTGCTGGTTTAGGTAAAATTGGTATGATGCCTGATACATTAACAACATTTTGGGGTTATGATAATCCTAATTTGCCTTTAGGTGGGACCCCAGCATTATTTTCTAATGAAAATATTGTAATAGTATCAGGAGTGACGCAGGAATATATTGCTGCAATAGGATCTTATGAACCAAAAGGTACAGGTGTTGGATATTCTAATGACAATGGCGTTTCTTGGGATTATATGCCTCAGCCGATTTGTGAAAATTGCACAGGTTACCAAGATATCTTATGGGGTAATCAAGAATTGTCAGCCTTAGCTGTAACTACTGATATTAATAATGTATCATATGATGTAGGATTAAAAGGTAATTATGTATATGCAGCAAGCTGGGCAGGGGGATTAAGACGGTTTGATTATACACTTAACAATCCTGAATGGGAGGTTATTCCTTTGCCAATGGATGAACAAGATAGTTTAATGTGTGATATGGTTGATATTGATAATTTTCAACTAAATCCTAGAGATCCAATAGATGGTGGGAATCATAATCATAAAGGGTTTTCAGTACTTGGAACGGATGATTATTTATGGGTAGGTACAGCTAATGGAATTAATAGAGGAACTATTAATGGGGATTGTATTGATTGGTATCATCAAACTACTGCAAATGGTTTATCTGGCGATTGGGTAATAGGAATTGAAGAACAGGATGAAAGAGTATGGGCAATCACATGGAGTGCAGGTTCTGGTCAATTTAACTCAATCAGCTATACAGATGACCAAGGGGCATCTTGGAATAATATTGAATATTTTTCCAATCAGAATATTAAAATTTATAATTTAGATTTTCAGGGAGATAATATATATGCGGCATCTGAATTGGGATTATTTTATTCTGAGGATGCAATTCATTGGGAAAAAGTAGCTAGATCTTGGATAGACTCAGATACTGGTGATATTATTTTAGATGAGACAGTATACTCGATAAAAGGTGACTTAATTGGCACCGGTGATGGGATAGTCCATTTAACATCAGCGACTACAAATATTTATAGATTTTGGAATAATAGTTCTACACCTGAATCAGACAATCAAGGATTCTCTGCATATCCAAATCCATTTATTATAAGTCAAGATGGTATATTGAATGGAGATGGTAATACTCGTTTTATATATTATAATCCAACTAATTTAAACTCAAAGATTGATATTTATGATTTTTCAATGAAACATGTAGTTAATTTATCAAATACAATCAATATAGAAGATGAATCAACTATTATATGGAATGGACGAAACACCTTGGGCAACAGGGTAGTGAATGGTACATACTTCTGCAGATTATCAATAGACAATCAAGAGTATTGGACAAAATTATTGGTGATTAATTGAAACAAATTATATACATATTATTAATTAATATCATATTTGCAATTGGAGGTAATAATCCTTGGGCTGTATTTAATATTGCTTCTAATGCAAATGATTTTTCTTTAGCTGCAGCAAATATATCAGAAGGAACTAAAGGCTTCTATCAGTTTTCAAATCCAGCATTATTACCTAATATTGATAAAAAAACTTTTGGTGCATCATATACAATGATGTCTTTAGATAGATCTAGTCAATCTTTAAGTCTAAATATTCCACTTCCTCCAAAGGCAGCAGTAGCCATATCTATGATGAGGTCTGGGACATCTGATATACAAGGCAGAGATGTTTATAATAACAATACTGAGTTATTTAGTCATTATGAAATTCTAGGACTAATATCTTTTGGAGTATCTTTTAGCAAGTATTTTTCTGGAGGATTAAATATAAAGGCATCTTATTCTAATTTAGATAATCTATTTGGAGAAAATAATGAAGCTAGTTATTCTATTAAAAATAATGGTATTGGCTTTGATGGAGGCTTCTTATTTAATTATTCTAAATTTTCATTCGGATTAAAATTAGAAAATTTAGCAAGTTCAAAGAACTGGGATTTAAATATAAGTGAACAAGGGAACTCCTATGAAGAAGTAATCCCTACAATATATAAAATTGGCGGTCATTATAAAATAAATGATCACTTTACTATGTTTTTATGTAGTGATAATTCTTTAAATAATTTGCTTATTAATAAGTATGCATTAAAAATAGAAAATATTTTTGATAATGTTGGGATTAGAGCAGGTGCTACTATATTTAGCAAATCACAAATTGTACCAGTTTTAGGTTTGTATTATTCTAAAGGGATTTTTGATTTGAATTATGGTGTTGATTTTGGTAGTGTCAATGAAGGTATAAGTCATATATTTACTTGGAAGTTTACTTTATAGAATGAAAATATTATTATTTATATTAACAGTATCTATCAATTGGGCAATTGGTATACAAGCATTAAACTTACCAATAACAGCTGAATCATTAGCATTATCCAATACAGGTATGGCTTACCCATTAAATACCTCAATGAACTCATCATATCAGCAAATTGATGGGAACAAGGTATCTTTCTCATCTAATTATTGGTTTGAGGGAGTATCTGGGAAAACAATATTCAATCAATTTGGAAAACATGAATTTTCACTAAATTCATTTAGTATAAACGATTTAGAATTGTGGGGTGAAAAACCAGCTTCAGAAGCTCTAGGCCAATTTGGATTGCAATTTTCATGTTTATCATATAGATATTTATTTAATCAACAAGCGAATCAAAATATTGGATTAAAAGTAAAAGCAATTTATTCGAAATTATATACTGATAGTATGTATGGGTTACTTTTTGATGCAGGATTAACTCAAAAAATAAATAAACATTTTAATATTGGACTGACCTTGAAGAATATAGGTTATATTAACTCTGATTTAATTACACCAACATTGCCATCAGAGTATGGTATTGGGATGTCCTTTAATCATAAGCGAATAGGGGTCACATTATTATCAGATTTGATATATAGTCAAATTAATGATAAAGCTTTTAAATTGGGTTTAATTAAAAATACTAAGTTTGTTAATTTTTATGGATCGTTTGCAAAATTTGAAACAAATCAATACTTGTCAACTGGATTTCAAATTAAATATAAAAATATAGCATTTTCATATGGTATTTTATTTCAAGAAGTTCAGCTTTTAGGTATTCCTCAATCATTTCAGCTTACAGTGCTTTACTAAATGAGTTATTTATTTCATTTTAGTTCATTATTAATCATTGCAATTAATTTTTTATTTAGTTTGAATCCCCAGATTAAAGAGGAGTTTCCTTCAAGCAGTTATATTAGTTTAGATGAATATATATCAATAGATGAGCTATTAAAATTTGAAGATTTAGGCTATGCTATTGAAGACCCAATTGAAAAAAGTAGCTATTATTTTCTTGTCGCACATTTGTTAAATGAAAGAACCATTGAATTTCATGTTAAGACAGATAATATAATTGAGAAAATAACCAATATGATAAGTTCCTATGAGAGAAGTCTTTCTAAAATTCCATACATAATTAAACATGATTTGCCATCTTTTGATTATGAGTATAAATATGTAAAATTTTCAGATAAAGCTGTAATTAATAAAGTATTTTATAAACAGGCCTCCACATTAAAAAAACAATATATTCAAACTTATGATTCTAGAATTAGGAAAATAGAATTATTGTCGGATTATTTGTTGGCATTAAGAGAAGAATATATTGTAAAACGTACTAAGTTGCAAAATATTAAATATGAAGAAAAACTGGAAGAAAATTTTTATTTCACTTTACAAGATATGCTTTCTAATAATTTGATTGATAAGACTAAAATATCTTTCTTGAGCACAGTAATAGATAATAATGGCAATATTATTTCTACTATTAATCTTCAAGAGTCTATTGATGGTGATATTATAATTTCAAAAGATTTTGAATATTTTAATGATGGTTTACTAGCTGCAATTAGAGAAAGAACTAATGGAATTTTAGTTAAAGAAATATTATATGGATCTAATAGATACTCAGATGAATTTTATAATTTTATTTTTGATGTTAGTTTTCAACCTCTTAATTATGATAATTTTACTGAAATCTATTATGAATTAAATAATCAAATTTCTCATATAGTTTTTTTTACATTTAGTAGTATTGAAATTGGTTCAATTGAATATAAATATGATGCTTTAGATAGACTGATTAGTGAAAAATGGTATAAAGGTGAGCGATTGCTTATTAGAGAATTCAATTGTTTTTATAATCCAGGACAAGGGAATTACAGAGTTATTGAAAAAAATAAATATGGTGAGATTGTTTTTCAGGATATAGTTAATAGCAAGAATAAGCATATTAGGGTTGAAGGAGAATAGATGAAAAAATGTATAATAATATTAATTTTAATGTCAATGATATTTTCTCAAAGCGAGCAACCTTATCCTCCATTAGAGTTAGTATCTGTCCCAACTGCTGGAACATTACCTAGAGGAACATATACTTGGGAAACTATATTATCAAAAGGTGGGACAATAATGCCTCGATTAGCAATAGGTTTAACTCCCAGTCTATCTCTAGGTATATCATGGGGTATGAATGGTATCATTGGTAATGAAAAACCAGAATTTAATATTCAGCCAGGTTTTTATGTTAAATACAGAGCTTTTGATGAAAGCGATACGCGCCCAGCATTTTTATTAGGTATTAATACTCAAGGAAAGGGTAAATATACTGAGGCTGAGCGAATAGTTATTGGAGATGAGGGGCCTCCAATTACTCGATATGAGCAAAAGGCATTAGGCTTTTTTGTAAGTATGAGTAAGAATTGGGAATTTTTTGGGAATTTAGGTTTCCATATTGGAGCAAATAAAAATATTTGGGAAAAAACAGGGAATCCTAAAGATGATGACCAAATAAATTTATTTTTAGGTTTAGATAAGGAAATAAATAGAAGCTTTTCTTTATTGATTGAGTGTGATGCAGGGCTGAATGATAATGATGAAGAATATGAATATAATGATTTAACCTTTGGCAGAGGTAAAGGCTTTATTAATGCAGGTATAAGGTGGGCAATGGCTCCCAATATATTAGTAGAAGTAAATTTTAATGATTTAAGAAAAACATCGAAAGCTGATTATGTTAATAGAGAAGTTAAAATTATGTATTCTGAATCTTTTTAGGGGATTATAATATGAAAAATTATATATATATATTAATTAGCATATCATTACTATTTTCTCAAAGCTTATTTGATCAAGGAGTTTCAGAATATAATAACAGATCAATGAATTCAACTAATCTTTTAGCATCAACGATATATATTGATAAAGCAATTGATTCATTTGAAAAGAATTTAGATAATAATCAGAAAGATAATGAACAAACGATTATATATCTTTTAAAGTCTTATTATTTTAAAGGTGAATATGCCATTGAAGATGTTGAATCAAAAAAAGAAATTTTTGATATGGGTAAAGATTTAGCTGAAAAATATATTCCTATTTATCCAAAATCAGCAGCTATTAGGTACTGGTATTTAGTTAATTTAGGTAGTTGGGCGGAGGTCTATGGAACTTTAAAGGCTGCCCGTGAAGGTGTTGCTGATATTATGAAAGAACAATCTGAGAAAATTATTGATTTAGACTCTGAATATAAAAATGGAGGAGGCTATTTTATGTTAGGTGCAGTGCATCTGAAATCCCCATACATTCCTTTTCTATTATCTTGGCCTAGTAAAAAGGAAGCTGTTAAATATTTGCAATTAGCAGTAAATACAAAGCAGGCATCTCTTGTTCAGAAAAAATATTTAGCTCATGCATTATATAAAACAGGTGCAAAAGAAAAAGCTATTGAATTATTAAATGAAGTAATCAATTCAAAGCCAAGTATCAATGATAAAATCGAAGATTTAAATGATATTAATAAGGCAAAAGAGCTTCTTGAAACTTTTTAATTTGTTTTGGACACAAAAGCCTTAACTCAAAAAATAAAAAAATCTGCTAAAGACTTCTCGTTCTCTCATATTGGCATTGCTGAAGCAAAAACATATAAAGAAGATTATACTTCTTTAAATAATTGGATTCAAAATGGTTATCATGCAAGCATGCATTGGATTGAAAATAGACTAGC
The DNA here is from genome assembly GCA_002701525.1 of Fidelibacterota bacterium. Taxonomy (GTDB): domain Bacteria; phylum Fidelibacterota; class Marinisomatia; order SCGC-AAA003-L08; family D37C17; genus SCGC-AAA003-L08. Next base: position 17,081 of record NZVQ01000043.1, read on the forward strand.
TGAGCGATCTAATATATTAGAATATTATCCAAATGCCGAATCAGTCATTATAGTTACTCAAAATTATTATACTGGTAATACTTCTTCAAGTAAAGGCATTGGTAAGTTTTCTAATTATGCATGGGGAGATGATTATCATGTTGTTATTAAGAAAAAATTATATGAATTATTAGCTGAAATAAAAGGATATGATCCTGAATTAGATGGAATTGTGTGTGTTGATACATCTCCAATAATGGAAAAAGCATGGGCACAAAGAGCTGGAATAGGTTGGATAGGTAAACATACCAATTTGATTACTAAAGATATTGGATCTTGGTTTTTTTTAGGATCAATTATTATTAATAAAAAACTAGAATATGATAATTTTTATGAACAGGATTTATGTGGCACATGCACTGCCTGTATAGACGACTGCCCTACTGGTGCTATTATTGATGCATATCAATTAGATTCTAATAAATGCATTTCCTATTTGACAATCGAGCATAGAGGTGACTTGCCTGATGAATATCAAGATAAATTAGATGGCTGGATTTATGGATGTGATATATGTCAGGAAACATGCCCTTGGAATAAAAAGTTCGCTGAAGTAACAAATGTAGATGGATTTAAACCGCGAGATGGTGTGAAAAATAAAAGTCTTAAAGACTGGTCTAATATATCAGAGGAAGAATATAAAAAAATATTTAAAAAAAGTGCTGTCAAGCGCACTAAGTACTCAGGCTTAATGCGAAACATAAAAGCTAATTTATGATTCTATAGGAGGTAGCTTAATAGGACCGCAGATTGGTAAAAATTGTGATGACATATTGTACTCATTGTTATCTTGAATGCCGTTATTATTAACATCTCCAAAGTTATTATCTTCATCATACCATTGACATACCGATTTTGTATTATTAGTATCTTCACATGATTGTTGATTGTCATATTCAAAACAATCAATGATTTCAAAATATATTTTTTGAGAATTCATCGCCCCAAAAGCACCCATAACTGGGACGGCTGGATTTCCAGATTCATCTAGTTTTCTTAAATTAGTTCGCACAGGATCTCTTAAATCTAGCAAATCAAAAAAATAATAATTTTTATATTCTTCCGAGAATGTAAACATTTCATAATAATATTTATCAATAGGATTAAGATCAGAGAATTCATCCAATAATTCAGTTACCACAGCCTCTCCCATAAAAGCAGCATTACCATGAATGTTTTCAATTTCAGTAGCACCATCAGGATGTCCATGGTAATAAAGATATCTACTATTATTCAAATCATAAAAATATTGCACACTTTGATAATAATAATAAGGATTAATTGATGAATAATAAATGAACTCATTAAATGCATATCTTCCAAAATATATTGTTTCATAATTTTGATTTTGTTCATCCCATATTGAGCTGTAACTTTTTAAGCATTCATTATCTAAACATGAGCTTATTGAATTAGTAAATTCTTTAGTTTCCCTAGACTCTGACAGCACATCAGACTCATTATAGAATACAACAGGAGATGGTATTTGAATTGGGTCTTTAGATTGAATAGTTCCATAGTTTGGGCATTCACATTCGAATGAATAATCACTTGAGTAATTATTCCAATCAAAGTTAGAGCAAGATTCTGATGGGACATATGCTCCATAGCTTGGTGTTTCAATATTATCTACTATGAAGGTTGAATCTTCTTTACCAAAATTAGCATTGTAGAAAAAAGAACCGGCATTTTCATCATAGACAAAAGCACATTCAGAATTTTGATTCATAATTTTAACAGAGCAATCCATTACATGAATATTTTTAATAATTTCATCAGTTTCATCTACATTAGGTTCTCCACAATCGGGGATACCATTGTTTTCTCCAATACTATCCTCTGCTCTGCAAGCTTCTTGGCATGCATCATCAGTGAAACTGCAATCTCCACAGTCCTCATCATCATCTTGAGGATCTCCTTCTACTCCATCTTTTCCTAAATCATGAAGTAATGGGTTCCAATCTCCACAATCAGCAACTGAATCTGCATCTGATCCATGCCATGTTCCTCCAAGGGTAATACATGCATCTTCAGTAAGTTCTCCAAAATCATCATCTTTACAATTATATACATCGGTATCATTAATCAATACTGAACGATCTATCCTTACAATAGCTGTATTATTAGATGGTAATATTAAAGCTTCAATTCGAAGTTCGGGATTATAATTATCAAAATCATCAGAAAATTCTGATATATCTAATTGTTTTGTGCAACCGAATAATAGAATTAATGTTATTAGATAGATTTGATTTTTTTTAAACATTATAGATTAAACTCCCACCCAACTGTAAAAATAAAAGGGAACATGCTAAATGCTTGTACTTGAGATGGTGATGCTTGATGATTCCAATTATATAGCAGTACATTATAGTGGTTGGTTAAGTTTATAAATTGAAATTTCAAATCACCCTCCCATAGAAAAAATAGATCAGTTTTTCTTGTCATACTAAGATCTAATCTAAAGTAACTAGGGTATGTTCCACTATTACGTGGACCATAGATATTCCCAAAATATTGATAAGGATTTTCTAAGCTCCCATAAAGTTGTTGTCCTGCTTGATGAACTTTTCCTATCACAGGTGTATATGTTTGCCCAGAGCCATAAACACAGCTAAGCCCAAAAGAATATCGACTATTTAGCTGATAGCTGATTACTGAATTAAAAGAGTGGGGTTTATTATATTTTGCAGGATATTTTTCGTTTTCATCCCAGATATATCCATCAGAATTCAAGTCAACAGTTCTCTCTGTTTGTGAATATGCATAGCTAATCCAGCCAGTAAATTTATTTAATCTTAATCTATACAAGAATTCAATACCAAAGGATTTTGCAGTTCCTGATAGAGCTATTGTTTCTTCAACATTAGTTATATCAATTGCAGGATTTAAATCATAAATATTTGAATAATCTTTATAATAAGTTTCTATTGATATAGTGTTCCCATCAGATATCCAATATTCACTACCTAATATATAATGTATTGATTGTTGAGGTTTTTTTTCATCTGGGATTGGCTGCCAAAAGTCTACAATTCGCAACAACTCTTCTTCCTGATTAATTGTATATAAAAACTGAGAATATTGGCCAATTGTAAATTTAAGGGCTAAGTTTCCAGTTGGATTAAATTTTATTCCAATCTTTGGATCTATCATTGTCTTATCATACTTATTATACTTAGCAGTTCTAACTCCAGCATTAATGTAAAATAGAGGCATTGGCTTAAAAGTAGTATTTATAAAACTGCTATAAATTTTCGGTTTCGATTGGAGACGGGCAGTTTCTCTTCCTGCAAAAAACTCTCTATAATCTAAATTTAGATTTTTAATTTGCCAACCGGCCTCAAATGTTAAATCTTCATTATATATATATTTTAAATTTTGCTTTAAATCATAATCTTCAACTAGGTTGTCAACAGTGAGTGTTAAGTCAGGAGTGCTATTCCCAATAATATCAGTTCCACTAGAGTCAATTTCTGCCACCTGGAAATCAATTTCAAAACCGACATCAAAATTATATTTTGTTTGAGAAAGACTAGTATTTACTATATAACTTCCATTAGGAATATATCTCCAATTCAAGCTTTTTGTACCATTTCCCCAATCCCAATTAAATTCCACACCAGGAAAATCACCACCACCTAAAGATACAAATAGATCATCTTTGCCAGAAAACTGGCTATACATTAATTGATTATTTTGTGATAGAGGCATTTTAACCTTGAAATGAGTATCCCAAAAATAATAGTTAGCAGGAGGGGTTTCATCTTGGCTGTCATAATAAGCATCAACGAACTTATCAAAATATGTTCTTCTACCAGACAACATCCAAGATCCATTTAAAATTTTTCCTTCTGTTGAAAACTTTGAAGATAGCAAACTTATGTCTCCTCTGATTTTACTGTAATCCCAATATTTGGCTATTGTTGGAAATTTACTTTGCAATCTTCCATTTTTAGAATCACCCTCTCTTGCAGTAATAGTTAAAACAGATGAGAGTCTCCCACCGTAATTAGCAGGGAATCCCCCAGCTAAAAATTCAGTATCTGCTATCATATCAGAGTTAAATGTAGAAAATATTCCTCCAATATGATAGGGGTTGTAAACCTCAGTACCATCAAGAAGAATTAAATTTTCATCAGGACTACCACCTCTTACAATTAAAGCTGCATTAAAATCATTGCTAGCATTAACACTAGGTAGGAGTTGTAAAGTTCTAAATACATCAGATTCAATAAATGCAGGTGTTCTTCGAATATCTCTATTTGTAAGATTTACCCGACTTATATCTACTTTTTTTTCAAATCTCATTCTCTCAGCAGATACTTTTATTTCTTTCCCCTCAATAGGAGTAGGAGATAGTTCAAAATTCACTTTGAGATTGCTATTGACTATTAATTGTTGCTCATTGCTATCATAGCCAATTACCATAGCTTTTATAATATAATTTCCATCTGATATACCAGGAATAATAAAATAGCCATTTACATCTGATGCTGCTCCATTGATATCGTTTGGGATTTCTCCTAGTTCATTATCAATATAAATAATAACATTCGTATAAGGCAAAGGTTCACCATTAGAGCTATCCTTAACAAATCCAGAGATTGTATATGAATAGCCATAAGATAAAATTGTGAATAATATGATAAATGATTTTCTTAGCATAATTAAAAAAAAGCCTTTAATTATACAATTAAAAGCTTCTTTAATTTAGAAATATGTAATTTTATTATTATTACATTTTTTTGTTAAAATATGTAATTAATTAGGCAGGATGCTAACCTGTTTTTTAGACTTCCCTTTTCTTTCAAACTTTACTTTACCATCTATTAAAGCAAAAAGAGTATCATCTTTACCTTTTCCTACATTAGCTCCAGGATGTATATGAGTTCCACGTTGTCTGTAAATGATTGATCCTGCAGTAACAATTTGTCCATCTGCTCGCTTTGCTCCAAGCATATTAGGCTTACTATCTCTACCATTTTTTGTACTTCCAACTCCCTTTTTATGTGCCATAATTATTTATCCTTTTTAGCTGTAGTTTTTTTAGGTGCAGCTTTTTTAGCTGTAGTTTTTTTAGGTGCAGCTTTTTTAGCTGTAGTTTTTTTAGGTGCAGCTTTTTTAGCTGCTAACTTACCAATTTCAACTATAGTATACGGCTGTTTATGTCCACTACGCTTTTGGTAGCCTTTTCTTCTTTTGAGTTTAAAAACTATTACTTTTGAACTTTTGCCATGGGAAATAACTTTTGCATCTATTGAAAGGCCAGATACATATGGGTCCCCTATAGTTTTTTTAGTTCCATCATCAAAGTATAAAACTTTATCAAAGCTTATTTTATCCCCTACTTTATTATTATTATAAGGAATCTCTACTTGGGAATTCTCCTCAAGTTTAAATTGTTTTCCTGCTATTTCTACTAATGCGTACATAAAACCTCTTTTTTAGCCCACTAATTTAGATTCAGTTAATTCTATTTTACAAGATATACTTATTCTGTAACATATTTGTTTTGTTTTTTAGAAAAAACTTTAAAATCATTAATTTTAATATTATGGTCCCCTTCAACAGTTAAAAATGTCCAATTAGACCACATCATCCCTGTTATCATTTTAGATTTATTATTATTAATATAATCTGCTACTGAAGGATTAAGACTTATTATTAATCTTTTATCTCTATTTTTACTTTTAAATTTTCTAATCCAATTTTCTAAATTAGTAAGAACAGTGTCGTATGAAGCGACTACACCTAAACCATTACATTCTGGACATTCATCACATACAGTATGTAATAGACTTAATCGAGTACGTTGCCTAGTCATTTCTAATAGTCCAAAATTAGAAAATTCAGATAATGAAACTTTTGCTCTATCCTTCCTTAATAAATTTCGTAATTCATCGAAAACTTTTTTTCTATTTTTATGTTCTTGTAAATCAATGAAGTCTATAACTATTAATCCACCTATATCTCTAAGTCGTAATTGGCGTGCGACCTCTTGAGATGCTTCTAGATTTATTTTTAAGGAATTTTGTTCATGATCTTTTTTACCAATAAAACGACCACTGTTGACATCAATTACTACCATGGCTTCAGTATGCTCAATGACGAGATGTCCTCCGCTCTTTAACCATACTTTTTTATTAAGTGTTTTTTTTATTTGTTCATCAATATTATGTTCTTCAAATATATAGCCTTTAGACTTTCTTAATTGCAACTTGTTTAATTGACTAGGATTAACTTCTTTCACATATTTGTATATTCGATTATATAATTTTTTATCATCAATATAAATATTATTTGTATCAGGAGTAAATAAATCTCGAATAACTTGATCTGAAGTCGCAAAATCATCATAGACTAATGAAGGTGCTTGCTTTTTATTTATTTTACCAGTCAGTTCATTCCATTGTTCCCACAATCTATCAAAATCAGATTTCAACAAAGTACCATTTTTGCCTTGAGATATTGTGCGAATTATTATACCAAACCCTTTAGGCTTAAATTCTTTTATTATTCGTCGGAGTCTTCTTTTTTCATATTTATCAGTAATTTTACGTGATATGCCAATATAATCAATATTAGGCACCAATACCATAAAGCTACCTGGAATTGATATGTCTGTCGTGACTCGAGGACCCTTCCCGCTAAAAGGTTCCTTAATCACCTGAACTAAAATATCATCATTTTTTTTAAGATCTTCTGCTGGGTTGAANTTTTGTTTTTTCTNAACTNTTTTTTCATCTTCTGAATCATCAGAAAACGAAAACTGATTCAAGTTTTCTTCATTNCCCATTTCTGAAAAAGGAAGAAAAGCATTGATNTCATGACCAATGTCAATAAAAGCAGCTTGCATGCCTGGAATAACATTCTGTATACGACCCTTATAGATATCGCCGACCATCCTTTGGTGTTCTGGCAATTCTATGTAGATATCATTTAATATGCCGTTTTCTACAATAGCTATTCTAGTGCTGCCTGCAGTGACATTGATGAAAATTTCTTTCATCAACTTCATTACATTCACCTTCCTAGATTATCCATGAATATTAATATAATATTATGGATTCCCTGGTTACTNTGTTGTAGATGAAAGNATTTTTTGGTGTGTATTTTTGTATAGACAAGTATAGTATGAGATTTAGGACTAAAAAGAAAAACTTGTCAATAAAGTAAATGTTGAAATATTAATAGAAACATAATTATAAATATAAAAATATCAACAAAAATTAAAACAGTAAAGTAAAATAAAAACCTAAATTCTCTTTATTATTAAAATACCAAAAAGCACAAATCATCTGTATATCATCTGCATTCAATTTAAGAATAAAAATATTTTTTATCAAATTATTAGTATTATTTTCCAAAATTGATTTTTAATATGTAAATTTGAGTGTTATAGTTGGGGTGTTTTTTATAAACAGAAAGTAAAGGAATTTAATATGACATACATTATAGCTGAGCCATGTGTTGGAACATGTGATACTATTTGCGTTGAAGTCTGTCCTGTTGATTGCATACATGGTCCAAATGATGTTGAAGGATCTGGAGCAGAGGCAAAGGAAGATGGTTTTGACCCTACGGGTAAAATGCTNTATATAGATCCAGAAGAATGCATTGANTGTGGGGCTTGTGAACCGGAATGNCCAGTTGAAGCAATTTTTGAAGAAGATGAAGTGCCATCAGAATGGCATAGTTTTATTAAGAAAAACTATGATTTTTTTGATCGTGAATACAACGAGTAAATAAATACTAAAAATAAACTTATTAAAGACGGCTATCTAATATAAATTAATGGGTAGCCGTTTGTTTAATGACATATAAATAATTATGAACAAAGAATCGATTCAGAATCTACTTTCCGAAATTAAATATCCAGGTTTTTCTAGAGATATAATATCTTTTGGCATTTTAAAAGATGTTATTATTGATGAAAATAATATTCAACTGGATTTGTCAATCAATACAAATGATGAAAATGTAATTAACCAAATTGTTCAAGATATAAAAAGTAAGATTGACAGTTTAAATCAACAGCGCGAATTGAAAATAAATATTTTATCTAATAACCAAGCTCAGCCTGTTGATAATATTGAAAAACCTCTATCAAATATTAAAAATATAATTGCAGTTGCAAGTGGCAAGGGGGGNGTTGGAAAATCAACCGTTTCAATTAATTTNGCAAGTGCATTAAGTAAAAATAATAAAGTTGGTATATTAGATTTAGATATTTATGGTCCAAGCTTGCCTATGATTGCAGGGAGTTTTAATCAGCCTGATATGGATCNGAATCAAAAATTAGTTCCAATAAGAAAATTTAATATGGAACTTATGTCATTTGGTTTTATTAATAGTGAAAACTCAGCTACAATATGGAGGGGTCCAATGGTAGCTAGATTAACTCAGCAATTTTTTAATGATGTAGCTTGGGGGAATTTAGACTATCTTATTATTGATTTGCCTCCAGGAACAGGGGATATACAATTGACATTAGTNCAAAAATTACAATTGACGGGAGCAGTTATAGTAACAACTCCTCAAGATTTATCATTGATAGATGCTAAAAAAGCAGCAGATATGTTTAAGAAAGTAAATACAAAAATAATTGGTATAATTGAAAATATGTCAGACTTCTGCTGTCCTCATTGTAATAAAACTACTAAGATATTTCCTGGAGATGGTTTGCTTGCTGAAAGCGATAGGTTGGAGGCTCCAGTTTTAGGTAAAATATCAATTCTTCCTGAGCTGGCACAATCGATGGATGCGGGCGATCCATATATCATATCTAATCCAGATTCAGATCTCGCCAAGCAGTATGATCATATATGTAATAAAATCTTTGATAGAATAAAACAAGAGGTGTAGACTATTAATAATAAATTAATAGAACAAGTAAATAAAAATAATATTCCAAATCATATTGCAATTATTATGGATGGTAATGGTAGATGGGCAAAAGATAAAGGCCTTCCTAGACTTGTTGGGCATAAAAATGGAGTTAAAGCAGTTAAGAAAATTACCGAAGCATGTACTCAATTAAATATAAATTATTTGACATTGTATACTTTTTCTGAAGAGAATTGGAATAGGCCAGAAGAGGAAGTATCAGGATTGATGAAGCTTTTTGTCAAATCATTAAAAACTGAAATTGATAATTTGAATGATAACAATGTGCGATTTAATATTGTTGGGGATATTTCTAAAATAAAAAATGAAATAAAAAATGAAATATTAGACTCGATTAATCGNACTAAAGGCAATACGGGTTTAAATTTGAATTTAGCTTTTAATTATAGCGGCCGACAAGAAATTGTGAANATGGTTAAAAAAATCATTATAAATAATAAAGGGCAGATGTCAGATATTGATATTAATGAAAAATTAATTGAAAATTATTTATATACTACAGGAATTCCAAATCCAGATTTGTTAATTAGAACTGGTGGTGAGTATAGAGTGAGTAATTTTTTATTATGGCAAATAGCTTATTCTGAAATATACTTTACACAAACATATTGGCCTTCATTTAATGATCATGAATTGATAATGGCGATTCAAGATTATCAAAGTCGAGAAAGACGGTTTGGTAAAGTTAGTGAGCAAATTTCATGAAATATTTTTTTATAATACTTAGTTTGACATTTTTATTTAGCCAGTCAGCACCTTCTGATATAAATATATTATCNGTTACTATTGAAGGCAATGATAGATTTAGTGATCAAGATGTTCTTAGGCATATCAGGCTATATCCTGGTATGAAGATATCCGGTGAAGATATTCAAGATATTATTAAAAGGACATGGTCAAAAAATATATACAGTGATATTCAAATATATATGTTAAGTGAAACAATTGAGGGAATTAATTTACTAGTTCAAGTTCAGGAATTCCCGATACTGAATGAAATTAAAATAAATGGCAATGATAAAGAGTCNGATAAGAAAATATTAAAAGAAATTGATTTAGCTNTAGGTCAAATATTATCAGATGTTGATATTTCTAAAGCTATCAATAAAATTCGAGAATATTATTATTCTAAGCATTATCATAATATTGATATCAATTATTCGATTGAGTCATCGGGATNGCAGCCTTCGAGAAAAAATATAATTTTCAATATCAATGAAGGTAAAAAAATTAAAATCAAANANATTAATATAGCAGGNAATTCAGCTTTTTCTGATAAGAAGATTATTAAGCAGTTTAAAAATACAAANTCTAAAAACTTAATNTTTTTTTGGAGAGGAAAGTGGNATGAGGAAAAATTTGAGGAAGATAAAAAAATATTAAAAGAATATTATAAGAATAAAGGGTATAGAGATTTTTATATTGTTAATGAACAAGTTTCTTTAAATAAAACTGAAGATGGAATAGTAATTGATTTAGATATATACGAAGGTCCTAAATATTTTTATAGAAATATAACCTGGGATGGAAATGTGATTTATTCTGATGAAGAATTGAATCAGAGGCTAGGGATTATGGAAGGTGATAGCTTTAATCAAATTAAGCTCATGATGTCTATAAGTGAGAATGTTAATCCTTTATATATGGATGATGGATATTTTCATTTCCAAGCGATACCTAAAATAACTCCGATATCTAAAGACTCTTTAGATATTAATTTTTTAATATCTGAGGGTGAATTAGTTACAGTTCGCAAAATAATTATTTCTGGTAATGCTAAAACATATGAGAATGTTGTTAGAAGAGAGTTGATGATTTACCCCGGAGATACATTTAGTAGAAAAAAATTATTAGATAGTTATCGAGATATCTTTATGTTAAATTTTTTCAATGATGTAGCACCTAATGTCATTCCTGTAGGAGATGATGAAATTGATGTTTTATTTGATGTTGATGAAAAGGAAGCTGGACAAGCAAACTTTTCCATGGGCTATTCAGGAGTCACAGGTTTTCAAGGTGGTGGTGGGTTCCAATTCCCCAATTTTTTAGGTAGAGGGCAATTATTATCTTTATCTTATAATAGAGGTTTGTCTAATTCATACCAAATGTCAGGAAATCAATCAGAGAGTGTTTCTCAATCATTTAATATTGAATTTCAAGAGCCTTGGTTATTAGATACTCCGAATTTAGTGGGAGGTTCATTTTATTATCAAGAAACGGGGCAAACCATTTATAGTAGGCTTCCATTTGATCAAAACCGTATTGGAGGGTCTTTGACTTGGGGTAGAAAATTTAAATGGCCAGATGCATATTTTAGAGGAAATTGGAGACTTTCCATATCTAAAAATTCTTATTTGTCTGAAAATAGATCAAACTTGCTAAATCCGCTTTATTTTGGTTCTAAAATAGATTCTTATATAGAATATAATGGTGATGATTATTTATTTTCTAATTCAGGGGTCTCTTTATCTCAAATTATATCTAGGGATAGTAGGAATCATCCAGAATTTCCAACTTCAGGTTCATCAATGAATTGGACAAGCACTCTTTCAGGGAGCTTTTTAGGTGGTGAAGAAGATTATCACAAGCATGTCTTTGATCTAAAATGGTTTTCACCATTATATGAATTCAAATATGGACGAAATAATAAAAATATTAGTAAATTTGCATTGTTTCAAAATGTTAAAGTAGGTGTAGTGAAGAGTATTCCAACATCTGCAAATGAGCTGTCAACGATTCCACCATCAAGTAGATTTCTAATGGGAGGTACTAATCCATATGGAAACATGCTTAGAGGTTATGAAGAAAATTCAGTAGGTGTTTACTATGGAAAAATCTTATTTAAATATTCTGCTGAAATAAGGATATCTTTATCAGATAGCCCAACAATGTACTTGCTGATGTTTATGGAAACTGGTAATGTTTGGAGCGATTTTAATGATTTGAAACTTTTTGAATTAAATAGGTCTGTTGGTTTTGGTGGCAGAATATTTATGCCAATGATTGGAATGTTAGGTTATGATATTGGTTATGGAATTGATATAGATAAAAGTAATCCTAATATGAATCCATGGCAATATCATTTTATATTTGGAGTGCCGTTTTAAGTAAAATAAGAAAAGGAATTAAATATGAAAAATAGTGTTTTATGGTATCTATTACTTTTTATGAGCTTCGTGTTTTCAGAAGTTAAGATTGGGTATGTAGACTCTCAGCAAATCATGACTCAGTATGAGGGCTTTCGTTTGGCTCAAATAGAATTAGAGAAAGAACAAAAACGATTAGAAGCAGAATATAATACTATGGCTCAGCAATTAGATAGTCTTTATAGATCTTATGAGCAGCAAAGACTATTGATGAGTGATGATAGAAAAAAAGAAAAAGAAAATGAATTAGTAGCAAAAGAACGAGAACTGCAAGAATTTGGTATGAAAAAATTGGGTCCTCAGAATAGTGAACTCGTTCAAATTCAAAATCAATTAATGCAGCCTATCTTAAAAGTATTTTCTGATGCATGTAATAAAGTAGGTGCTGATCAAGGGTATGATTTTATATTTGATGCTGGTACAGGCGGATTATTATATAGTCTTGAATCTCACAATATAACTGATGAGGTAATTGAAGAAATGAATAAAATATCAACAAATTCAAACTAATACTTGTATGCATTCTATTGCAAAAATAGCAAATTATATTAATGCGGTTGATGTTGTTGGAGATTCAGATTTATTAATCAAAGGTTTGTGTGGTATAGATAGTGGTCAAGATGGGTATATATCTTATATACATGAACAGCAATATATTAAATATTTAAATATTACTAAAGCCTCTGCAGTTATAGTGGGTCATCAATGTTTAGATAAAAGTAATGGTAAAACTTTAATAGGAGTAGATAATCCTGCAGAAGCTTTTTCTAAATTAATACCATTGTTTTATAATGAACCAAAATCTGAATATACCATATCAGAGAGTGCAATAGTTAGTGATAAATCAAAATTAGGTTCCAATTGTCATTTGGGTCACAATGTTATTATAGATACAGATGTAGTAATTGGAGATAATGTATTTATAGGTAATGGTTGTTATATTGGTAAGAATTCAATTGTTGATGATAATTCATTTTTATCAAACAATGTAAATATAGTTAAAAATAGCAAGATTGGTAAAGGTGTTAAAATTCATTCTGGTACAGTTGTTGGTGGATCAGGGTTTGGTTTGTTTACAAACAATAAAAAACATTCGCTTATTCCTCATATAGGTAATGTGATTATATATGACAATGTATCTATAGGCTCTAATTGTTGCATCGATAGAGGTACTATTAATGATACTATTATTGGAGAAAATACATGTATTGACAATCTTGTTCAGATTGCACATAATGTAAGAATAGGTAAGGGTTGCATAATTGCTGGACAAACAGGTATAGCAGGTAGTGCAATTATCGGAAATTTTGTTACTATGGGTGGACAGGTTGGTATTGTAGGCCATATTGAAATTTCAGATAATGTAATGATAGCAGGAAAATCACTTGTTACAAAATCAATATTTAAACAGGATATTATTTCAGGTATCCCAGCTAAAAATCATAAAAAAAGAATTAAGCAAGAAGCTACAATTAATAGAATGTCTGATATTATTAAAAATATTAAAAAATAGATACGGATACATTGACTCAAAAATATAAACAATCAATTTATCAAAAAACAATAAAGAGAAAAGCATCATTAAAGGGTGTTGGATTGCATACAGGTGTAAACTCTACAGTTACTTTTAAACCTGCAGAAGAAAACTTTGGAATTCGATTCAAAAGATTGGATATTGATGGATGCCCAGAAATTTTAGCAGATATTGATCATGTTATTGATATATCTAGAGGAACCTCAATTGGCCAAGAAGGATTTAGAATTCATACCGTAGAACATATTTTAGCTGCAATTACTGGCTTGCAGATTGATAATATATTAATTGAACTAACTGAAAAAGAGCCTCCTGTTATGGATGGGAGTGCAAAGCCTTTTGTAGATATTTTATTGGATGCAGGAATAAAGGAACAAAAAACTAAAAGAAAAGAATTAGTTATAGATAGACCTCTTAGTTATATAGAGCCAGATAGAGGAGTTGAAATTCATATTTTACCAGCGGAATCTTTTAGAATCACATTTACAACTGACTATGGCTATCCATCTTTAGGGGTTCAATCATGTTCGCTTTATTCATTGGAAAATAATTTTATTAATGAATTTGCTCCATCTAGAACTTTTTGCTTCTTTTCTGAAATTGAAGAGTTATACTCTTTAGGATTAATTAAAGGAGGAAGCTTAGATAGTGCATTAGTTTTTTTAGATAGAGATGTAAAAGAAAATGAATTAAATAAATTAAAGAAAATATTTAAAATTGATTCAAAAATATTTGTTAGTGAAAATGGACTATTAAATGGAACAAAATTAAGATTCAGCAATGAACCTGTAAGACACAAAACTTTAGATTTATTGGGCGATTTAGCTTTATTAGGGATTCCTATAAGAGGACATGTAATTGCAACTAAAAGTGGACATGCTGCAAATGTTGAATTTGTAAAAAAAATCAAATCTTCATATAAAAAGAAAATTCAAAATCAGTATAAAATGGATTCTATTGATTCATTTAATATACAATCAATATTAAAAATAATGCCTCATAGATATCCATTTTTATTAGTTGATAAAATATTATCAGTTAAGCCAGGAGAAGAGGTTAAGGCCATTAAAAATGTAACTTTTAATGAGCCATTTTTCCAAGGTCATTTTCCAAATCAACCGATTATGCCTGGAGTATTAATACTAGAAGCAATGGCTCAAACAGGGGGCTTTTTAGTATTAAATTCAATTCCAAATCCTGAAACAAAGTTAATGTATTTTTCAGGTATTAATAATTCTCGATTTAAAAAGACAGTAGTTCCTGGAGACCAAATATTTTTCAAAGCAAAATTAGATAAATTTAGGATGGGAACCTGTAAAATTTCAGCTATTGCAAAGGTTAATGATGAAGTGGTTTGTGAAGCTGAACTATTAGCATCAGTAGTTGATAAAGAGGCATAGTTAAGTGACTACATTTATTCATCCAACAGCCTTAGTGTCTCCTACAGCAAAAATTGACTCCAATGTTAAAATTGGTCCATTTTGTGTAGTTGAAGACAATGTTGTTATTAAATCAGGTACAGTGATTAATTCCTTCGTTCATATAGCAAGTGACACTTTTGTTGGTAAAGATTGTCAAATATTTCAAGGCTCAGTCATTGGAGAAATCCCTCAAGACTTAAAGTATGATGGTGAAAAAACAAAATTAATTATAGGTGATAGAGTAACCGTAAGAGAATATTGTACAATCAATAAAGGAACAAATGCAAATGGAGAAACATTAATTGGAAATGATGTATTATTAATGGCCTATGTCCATATTGCTCATGATTGTATAATTGGAAATAATGTTATTCTAGCAAATGGAGTACAGCTTGGTGGTCATGTTGAAATTGGAGATTGGGTTACAGTTGGGGGGATGACACCTATTCATCAATTTACAAAAATTGGCTGTCATGCTTTTATTGGTGGGGGATATAGAATAGTTCAAGATATTCCACCATATATTTTAGCGATGGGTGAACCTTTAAAGTATGCCGGAATAAATAGTGTTGGTTTAAGAAGAAGGAAATTTCCTCCAGAGGTTCGTGATATAATTAAAAAAATATATAAAATAATTTTCAAGTCCAAAACAAATTTATCAGAATCAATAAAATTGATTAAGAGGGATTACTGTGATAATAAGGAGGCCTCTATTATTTTAGATTTTATTAAAAATAGCAATAGGGGTTTGATTTAATTTTTGAAATCACTTTGTATTATTATAGTTCTAAGTATTACTAATTTCATTTTTGCTAATAATAATTATAATAGCTCGGCACATCTTTGTTATAAGCCTCTTGAACAAAGTTCCATAATCAATTTGCACATTGCTTTTTATAAATCGTATCCTTCAATTGGAGCGCAATGGTGGGTTTCTGATAATTTAGAAATTTCCGGGATGTTATATCATGGTAGTGATGATATATTTCAATCATATAATAATTTTTCACTAGGTTATTATAATAGTAATGTTGAATGGTTCTATTCAGATTCAAATTTAATAGAATTGAGTTTACATAAAGTGAAATATGCCAATCTGCATTATAAACAGATTAATTGTGCATATAAAAGCCGATATAATTATGGAGATTTCATATTGGGTTATGATTTGAATTATTATTTTTGGGGCCCCAATAATAATAAATTCATTTCATTATTAATAAATTATAATTTTAATAAGAAAATAATTCTAGAATTAAAATCAGATATTAAAGATAATAATATTTTTGGTTCTTTTAATATTTCAATACCATTATAATTAAATCATGAAAAACATTACTATTTTAGGATCTACCGGTTCAATAGGGGTGCAAGCTTTAAATGTTATAGACACCCATCAAGATAAATTTAATTTAATTGGAATCAGTGCAAATCAAAATATTGACTTATTAATTAAACAAGCCAAATTATATAGTCCAAAATATGTTTGTATAGTTGATGAAAGTTATAAAAAAGAATTATGTAATTCGTTGGATTTAGGTAGATATAAAGTTTTATCAGGTAGGTCTGGACTATTAGAATTAGCTAGTATAAATGATGCAGATGTTATGCTAAATGCATTGGTTGGAGCTAGTGGAATGGAGCCAACAATCCATTCAATTAATTCAGGGATTAATATAGCACTATCTAATAAAGAAAGTTTAGTAATGGCTGGTGAAATAATTAATAGTAGGTTAGATTCCATGGGTGTAAAAATTTATCCTGTGGATAGCGAACATAGTGCTATTTGGCAATGTCTAGTTGGAGAAAAAAACAAACAAATTAATAAAATTATATTAACAGGTTCAGGTGGACCGTTTAGAACAAAAAAAATATCCGAATTTAATATGATTAATAAAGAGCAGGCTTTAAAGCATCCTAATTGGTCAATGGGTAATAAGATTACAATAGATTCATCTACCATGATGAATAAAGGTCTAGAATTAATAGAGGCTTATTGGCTATTTCCTATTAATTTTGATAAGATAGATATTGTAATCCATCCAGAATCAATTATTCACTCTATGGTTGAATTTGTAGACGGTTCTGTTAAAGCTCAATTAGGAGTTCCAAGTATGGAAATTCCTATTCAGTATGCTTTAACATATCCTGATAGGATTATTTCAAATTGTGAAAAATTGGATTTGACTAAGGTTAAGAGTTTAAATTTTGAAAAACCTGATTTAGAAAAATTTAAATGTATTGATTTAGCTTATAAATCAATTAAAAAAGGGGGTTCTTTCCCTGTAGTTTTAAATGTAGCCAATGATATACTAGTAGACTATTTTTTAAATGATAAAATACAGTTTTTAGATATTCCCAATATAATAGAAGGAACTTTAGCAGCTCATGATTTTATAAAAGATATAACTTTAGATGACATTAACTATTTAACAGGTTGGACACAGCGATATATTCAAGAGGAGATTCATGATTAGTTTTATAGCATTTGTATTTAGTATAGTAATATTAGTATTTATACATGAGTTAGGTCATTATCTAGCAGCACGATCAGTAGGAGTAAAAGTAGAAAAATTTTATATAGGTTTTAATTTATTTGGTTATGCATTATTTAAAAAGCAAATGAATGGTACTGAATATGGTATTGGATGGTTTCCATTAGGAGGGTATGTTAAGTTAGCAGGTATGTTGGATGAAAGTTTAGATACTAGTGCATCGGATGTTCCAAAAGAAAATCAACTTCAATATCAATCACCATTAGCTAAGATTTGGATTATGTCTGCAGGTGTAATTATGAATTTTTTACTAGCTATTATTATTTTCAGTGTAGTGTCATTTAATAATGGTGTTCCAGAAGCATCTTCTGATGAACCTATAATAGGAAATGTATCTGAAGATATAATGAATGTAGATGGTGATTTTATTAAAAAAACTGCAGCTCACAAATTAGGTTTGAAATCAGGCGATAAAATAATTCAAATTGATAATGTAAGTATTAATAATTGGGATGATATGTCACTAGCTATTCGTAATAAACCTGATGAAATAATTAATGTGAAATGGATTAGTGAAAGCCAAATTAAAGAGGGGTCAGTTAGAACCGATACGGTAACAACATTAATAGATTATAAAATTAAAACTATTGGTAAACTTGGAATAGGGCCTGACATAAAAATTAGGGAATTAAGTTTTATAGAAGCTTTGTTAAATGGTTGTATGATGACGAGTGATTTTCTATTTCAAATGGTTTTTTCACTATATTCTTTAATATCTGGACAAATTTCTATAGAGCATTTATCAGGTCCATTAGGGATAGCACAAGTAGCTGGAGATTCAGCGAAGGCAGGTTTTGAGTCTTTATTTTATTTAATTGCAATATTATCAATTAATTTAGGATTAGTAAATATACTGCCTATACCAGGTCTTGATGGAGGACATATATTTATTACACTAATTGAAGTTATTTTAAGAAAAGATCTTACTCTTGATGCTAAGGTAGCAATACAAAATATAGGGATGTTGTTTTTATTATCGTTATTTATTTTGGTAATGTTTAATGATGTTGTTANGTTATTTTTTAATTAATGAATCTAGTGAAGGAATCTCNATAGATTCAAAATCTTTTGTAATNTTATTTAAATCAATTAAGNTATTCGAATCATANTTGGCTGTNCCAACTAATATTTTTTCTTGGATACTCTTGCCTACTTTATAAATACTAGATTGTTTNTCNATTTTTTTTATAGTTTCANNNGGNAAGACATCCATGCAGAGTATAATTATGCTAANGACTATTAGTCCCTTTATAAAACCAAGNAGAGATCCTAATANTTTATTTAGCCATCCAAGGTAAATAATTTCAAAGAATTTTTGTATTGATAGAGATACTATATTTATTATTATTATAGATATAAAAAAGATAATAAGAAAGCTAATAATTTCAATGACNTTTACATTTATAAAATAATTTTCAATTAATGGAATTAGTTCAATATAATACTTAGATGCGATAAAACATGANATAAATAAACCTGCAAGTCGTGCAATTTCTTTGATTAANCCTCTACGAAAGCCATTAATTGTAAATATNAGAAGTATAATACTAAATAAAATATCAGGAGTATTCATTTACTTGCTCAATTCTTCCTTGACAATNTTTTGNACAATACTNCCATCTACAGNNCCTGCAAATTTATTCATAGCTATTCCCATTATTTGTCCCATATCAGACATTGATTTAGCANCTTTTTCATTTATNATTTGTAAAATTTGAATTTTAATTTCATCTTCACTTATTGGTTCTGGGAGATAATTTTGAACTAATGNTAATTCATAGTTNTCTTTATCTGCNAGGTCAGNCCTATTGGCATTTNTNTATTGTTTAATGGAATCTTTTAATTGTTTAGCTGNACTGTTTAGTATNTTTAGACATTCCTNNTCATTTAAATNNCTTCCNTTNTCAATCTGTGTTGCTTTAAGTTTTCCTAGCAAATTTCTTAANCCTNTTATTTTAGGTTTGTCTTTTGATTTCATTGCAATTTTCAAATCATTTGTTATTTGATTAATCATATTTCCCTTTTTTATACTCATTTCTTTTATATTTTTAATTGGTAGTTAATTAAATATAAATTATTACATATAATAATTTATATTATTTAATTAAAATAATTAATGAAAGCTTAGTAATAATGAATAATAATTTAAAGCATTTAATAGAATTGCAGAAAATAGATTCTCGATTATTGGATATCNCAGATTTAAGAGGCGATTTACCTNTTAAAGTAGANGAGTTANCTGATCAATTNGCAAAAGNNAAGGAANACTTTAAAGNTAATGAAGAGAGAATTAATGATATTNCAGCTAGNATAAAAAAAGAAACNAATNCAATTGANGATNCTANCTCTAAGCTAGAGAAATTAAAANATCAATTATACTTAGTAAAATCAAATAAAGAATATGATGCATTAAATTTTGAAATAGATCATTTAAAAGAATCAATTTCTGAATCAGAAAATGTNATTCTTGATTTAGAAGAAGAAAAAGAAAATATTNATAAANAAAATGAATCTTATAAATCTNATATTGATGATGCNACTAAAGATTTAGGTGAAAAAAATACAGAATTAGAATTAGCAATGTCAAAAACTNAAAAAGAAGANTCAGATTTAAATAAAAACAGAATTAAAATTGTTGACCAAATTGATAATAAATTNGTATCAACATATAATAGATTAAGAAAAACAAAAGATGGANTGGGGATAGTAAATATTATGTCTAATGCTTGTGGGGCATGTTATACNCAATTGCCTAGGCAAACTNTTATTGANGTTAAGAATAGTATANATNTNATTTCTTGTCCTAATTGTAGTACCTATTTGTTTTTTGATGAAGAATTAAGTTAATATGGCCAGTGAGTTGGTTGCCCCTTTGGGAGGAAAGTCCGGACTCCGCAGGATAATGTGCCTTTTGAAAAAGAGGATCCTANATTTAGGAATGGAAAGTGCAACAGAAAACAGACCGCTTAATTATTTGTAATTAAGTAAGGGTGAAAANGTAGTGTAAGAGACTACNATTAATATTGGTAACAATNTTAATTTGTAAACCCCNCATGGAGCAAGATCAAGTAACCAAGTGTTATCCGCATGTTTATGGTGGGTGGATCGCAGGTGTTATTNTAATAGTGCTTTTAAAGCACATTATTATTTTAGCCTAGATGAATAACCAACATCGATTTTTCGATACAGAATTCGGCTTATGATCTGGCCTATATTAAATAAATGGAGGNAAGTAAGTGCCTGAAGCACATATTATTGGATTGGGACATTATGTNCCTGANAATATTGTTACAAATGATGATTTATCAGAATTGATGGATACTTCGGATCAATGGATTGTAGATAGAACAGGCATTAAAGAGAGAAGATTTGCTGCTTTAAATCAAGGNCCATCAGATTTAGCTATTCCAGCAGTAGAATTAGCAATTGATAATGCAAAAATNAATAAAGAAGATATTGATTTTATTATTTTTGCCACATCAACACCTGATCATTATGTNCCGGGTTCTTCATGTATTCTACAAGATAAAATGAATTTAAATGGAATTGGTGCTTTAGATATACGAGTCCAATGTTCTGGTTTTGTATATGGTCTTTCTATAGCAGAACAATATATTAAATCAGGTCAATTCAATAACATTTTAGTTATAGGTGCAGAGGTCCANTCAACAGCAATGGATTTAACTGATAGAGGTAGAGANACTGCTGTTATATTTGCAGATGGTGCAGGAGCAGCAATTATTAGCTCTCAAAAATCAGGAGGGACAAATTCTNTCAACACATCTTTATTCAGAAGGTAAATATGCTAAAGANCTATGGGTAGAAAGTCCTTCNAGTAGTTCTANNCCAACGATAGATTTAGCAAAAATCAATGANGGNCGTCATTTTTTACAAATGAATGGAAAAGAAGTNTTNAAGCATGCTGTTAAAAGATTTCCTGAAGTCATAATTGAAGGATTAGAACATAATGAATTATCAATAGCAGATTTAGATATTNTAATTCCTCATCAAGCAAATTTAAGAATTTCAAAATTTATTCAAAAAAAACTAAATCTATTAGATAATCAAGTTTTTTCAAATATACATAAATATGGNAATACTACAGCAGCATCTATACCAATAGCATTTTCAGAAGCATTAATACAAGGTAAAATATATCCAGGAAACATTGTAGCTTTAGCTTCATTTGGTTCAGGATTTACTTGGGGCTCTTGTATTATAAAATGGGTGAAATAAAATGAAAAAATATTTTTCAGAAGANCATNTAATGTTACAGCAAATGGTAAAAGAGTTNGCTGATAAAGAGATAAAACCAGNAGCNCAAGANATTGATTCCCAAAGCAAGTTTCCTAAAGATATAATTAATAAAATGTCTGATTTAGGATTACTTGGNATNCCATGGGATGNAAAATATGGTGGAAATGGAATGGATACTCTATCATTGGTAATTGCTATTGANGAAATTGGTAAGNTATGTACATCAACAGCAGTAACAATGATGGCTCATACAAGCNTNGGTACTGGACCAATTGCTTATTTTGGAACAGAAAATCAAAAAGAAAAATANTTATCTAAATTAGCTAAAGGNNAAATNCTTGGTGCATTTGGNTTGACAGAGCCANGTGCAGGAAGTGATGCTGGNAATACTCAAACTACTGCTGAATTAGATGGAGATTATTATATTATTAATGGTCAAAAAGCATTTTGTACTAATGCTGGAGAATCAGGAGTAATTACTATTACAGCTAAAATAATGAGTAAGGATTCATCTAAACAAAAGATTGGGGCTTTTATTGTTGAATCTGATTCTGAAGGAGTAACTTTTGGTGTTCCAGAAAAAAAAATGGGTTGGAAGGGGTCTGATACTAGATCTGTTTTTTTTGAAAATGTTAAAATTCCTAAAGAAAATATTTTAGGAGATCCAAATAAAGGTTTTAGTCAGTTTTTAGAAACATTATCCGGAGGAAGAATTACTATAGGAGGCTTAGCTTTAGGTATTGCACAAGGAGCTTTTAATGCTGCTGTAAAATATTC
The DNA here is from genome assembly GCA_002701525.1 of Fidelibacterota bacterium. Taxonomy (GTDB): domain Bacteria; phylum Fidelibacterota; class Marinisomatia; order SCGC-AAA003-L08; family D37C17; genus SCGC-AAA003-L08. The sequence goes on from NZVQ01000043.1 coordinate 39,720, forward strand.
TAAAGAAAGGACTGCCTTCGGAAAAGAAATTAATAGTTTTCAAGGTGTAAGTTTTAAGATTAGTGATATGGCTACAAAAATAGAAGCTGCTAAGCATTTAGTGTATCATGCAGCATGGCTCAAAGATAATAATTTACCCTTTATGAAAGAAGCTGCAATGGCAAAATTATTTAGTAGTGAAATGGCCATGTATGTAACTACCGAAGCTATTCAGATTCATGGTGGCTATGGATATATTAAAGAATATAATGTAGAGAGGCATTTTAGAGATGCAAAACTCCTAGANATTGGTGAAGGAACTAGTGAAATTCAACGTATAGTTATTTCAAGAGAAATTTTAAATAATTTCCAAGTATGATCACCCTCCAAATAGCTAATAATTTTGATGANGAAGTCAAATTNTCAAATAAANTAATTACTGAAATTATATNTAGTATTTTAATTAATAGCAGTGAATATCAAAAAGCGAATATATCAATTATTATAGAAAATGATGAATATTTAAGAAATTTAAAAATAAAATATTTTAATATGGATATATTAACNGATGTTATTACATTTAACTTATCTGATAANAATATAGAATTAGATGCTGAAATTTATATTAGTTGGGATAGGATTATAGATAATGCAAAAAAATATAAGCAGACTNTTGAGCAAGAGAGNAAAAGAATAATNATTCATGGTTGTTTACANTTAGTTGGTTTTAATGATTCTACAAAAGAAGAAATAAATTTAATGCGAAAAAAAGAACAAGAATATTTNAATAAATTTAATCAAAATATTATTTTATAATGTTAATGACAACTGCAATATCATTTTTATTNTTATTATTATTATCAGCATTTTTTTCATCTTCAGAAACAGCTTATTTTAATTTNCGGAAGCATAGAGGTAATTTCTCAAATCAAGTGAGNGATATAATAAATGANCCTGAAAAATTACTTATTACAATTTTAACTGGAAATACATTTGTTAATATTGCTTTAGGTTCTCTAGCTGCGATTGTAACNCATCACTATTTTGGAGATAGCTCTTCTGCTATATTATTTGAAGTTTTAATTGTTTCAGTTGTTATACTAATTTTTGGAGAAATTTTTCCTAAAATTATAGCATTACATAATTCTGAAAATCTTGCTGAGTTATTTCGATTACCTGTTAAAATTTTATTATTTTTATTTACTCCTTTTGTATATGTATCAAAAATAATCACTAAAATTCCAAATTTATTAAGAATGAATAAAGAAAAAATCTTTGACTCAGAGGAAGANCTTAAAATTTTAACTGAAATAGGTGAGAAGGAAGGAACTCTTCAAGANGAAGANTCTGAGATTATNCAATCTATCTTTGATTTTAAAGATAAGCATGTTAGAGAAATAATGAAGCCTAGAGTAGATATGGTNGCAATTGAATCTGATAGTTCTATTGATGATGTTATGGACTTAATTAGNAATAAACAGTTTTCAAAAATTCCAGTTTACAAAGAGAATATAGATAAAATTGTTGGTATAATATANGCAAAAGATTTATTGCCTTATTTGATGGGTTCTCGTCCAAATATANCCATTGTCAAATTAGCNAGGAATCCATTTTTTGTGCCAGAAACCAAGGAAATTNATGATTTGATGGAGGATTTTAAAAATAAAAAAATGAATATTGCAATTGCAGTTGATGAGTGGGGNGGNACATCAGGATTAATTACNCTTGAAGACATTGTAGAAGAGGTTTTGGGAGAGATTCAAGATCCTTATGATACAGATCAATCTTTAATATTTAAGCAAAAAGATGGGAGNATGATAATTGATGCAAAAATTACTATTTATGATTTAGAAGAAGAGATTGAAATTGNATTCCCTGAAGATAGAGAGTATGATACACTTGCAGGATTCATTCTTCATGCTGCAGGTAATATCCCAAAGGTTGAAGATGAGATTNATTATAATCAATACAAAATGGTTGTCAAAAGTATTGATGGAAATAGAATNGATAAGATTCATTTAATCAAGAGTTGAAATTATGAGTGAATTAAAGCAGNTAATTGAAATTGTAAAAAAATTAAGAGCACCTGATGGCTGTGATTGGGATAATGTCCAAACTTCGAAATCATTAATTCCATATTTATTAGAAGAAACATATGAAGTAATAGANGCAATTGAAANAGAGGATNCAAAATTATTAAAAGAAGAATTAGGAGATTTGTTATTGCATATTATTTTTCAATCAGAGATAGCTAAAGAAAATAATTTTTTTGAACTTTCAGACTCCATTAAACATGTTTCAGATAAGTTAGTTGATAGACATCCNCATATTTTCAATAGNNATCAAGATGGTTCATACCAAAAGGGAAATTGGGAATTATCAAAACAAAAAGAAAAAGATAGAAAATATATTTTAGAGGGTGTTCCAATAACTCTCCCAGCATTGACTAGGGCTCGAAGAATTCAAGAAAAAGCAGCAAGTGTAGGATTTGATTGGGAAAATATAGATCAAGTGTTTGAAAAAGTTCATGAAGAAATTGAAGAATTAAAAGATGCTATTAAAAAAAATGATACTNAAAATATATTTGAAGAATTAGGAGACNCCTTATTTNCGATAGTAAATATTGCACGTTTTTTAGATTGTTCTAAAGATCAAGAAAATGACAAGCTCGAATATGACCCTGAATCNGCATTAAGNTTTGCAATAAGAAAATTTGAAAATAGATTTAATCAAATGGAAGATGAACTAAAATCTAATGGAAAATTTTTTAAAGAATCTTCATTAGAGTTATTAGATTCTATTTGGAATAAAATTAAAAATGAAGAAAAATAATCTATATAGAAAACATGTNTTTGTATGTACGAATGAGCGTAATTCAGAAAGTCAACAGTCCTGTGGTAAAATTGGTTCTGAACTTAGATTTTTTCTTAAACAAGAGATGGCTAAAAGAGGACTTAATAAAGAAATNAGNATAAATAAAAGTGGTTGTTTAGGACAATGCTCAAAAGGACCATGTTATGTTATTTATCCTAATCAGGAGTGGCATTTTAATATAGANATGGACCAATCTGANAAAATTCTTAATGAAATATTAGAATAAANGGAAAATATNATTGATACAATTATTTTTTAATTGTCATTAAGAATAAGATCTATNATTATGACAATATCTAATACATTTATTTGACCATCAGNATTTAAATCAGCTGCCACTAAATCAGATTCAGAAGTTCCTAAAATCATATTGACTACTAGAATNACATCTACAACATTAATGCTTCCATCATTATTTATNTCTCCAGAGGCAGNTACATCACCAACATATTGAATTTTAAAATTGTCTACGGCAGCTTCAACTAGTGAGCCACCNCTACCATCATCACCATCATAGAAAGCATCGTCAGCTATAAATTTAAATTGTACAGAGGTTGATTCTAAATTAATATAATCAGATAATATGAACTGTTGTTTTTCCCAATTAGTATTGGAAACAGTGGTATTTTCAAGGTCAATCCAATTNCTTCCATTGTCAGTTACACTTACTATCCATTTGTCATTATTGCCATTATCTCCTACATTATTTGTATACCATCTCCAATAAGTTACAACAGCTTCTTCTGCACCATTTAAATTGAATTCAGGGCTATATAGGGTTGTTTTGCCACCATCTACATCATCAAAGCCNCCATTTTGNGGGTCAGATCCATTTCCCGTTATGAAGCAAAATAAGCCATAATCATCATAATCTTCTCCNGGCTGTATTTGNANATTATCATCATTATATGTTGCAACAGGTTGTGCTAATTCCCAAATACCTGCTGTTGCAGTATCATNAATATCNCCAATAGTCCAATCATCAGATCCTTCTTCAAAATCATTTGCATATATTTGAGGTAATTCTCCTAAAATAAATAAAATAGANTTATNAGGAGCATCTAGNGGGTATGTTTGNACTTCTCCTTCAGAATTTACAGCTTGAATATAATATTTTATAATCATTCCATT
>NZVQ01000044.1 GCA_002701525.1 Fidelibacterota bacterium
ATGAATAATATTTTAGATATAGATATTCAAAATAAAAAAGTTTTAATAAGAGTAGACTATAATGTTCCTATTGAGAATGGTATTGTTAAAAATAATTTCAGGATACAACAAAGCTTGAAAACTATCAACTACTGTCTTGATCAAGGTTCATCTGTAGTGCTTATGTCTCATATGGGTCGACCTGATAATAGCTCTAGAGATGAATCGCTTTCATTGAGGCCTGTAGCAGATGAACTATCTAAGCTGCTGAATAAAGATATTAAATTCTCAAGCTGTTGCATTGATGAAAATTCTATAAATACATCAAAAGAATTGCGACCTAATGAAATTCATTTATTAGAAAATTTAAGATTCCATAATGGAGAAAAGAGAAATGATAATGATTTCTCTAATCAGCTTTCTAGGCATGGGGATGTATATGTAAATGATGCATTTGGTACTGCTCATAGGGCTCATGCATCGAATGTTGGGATAGTGCAATTTATGAATCAATCTTCAATAGGTTTTTTAAATATGAAAGAATTAAAATATCTATCTGAAAAACTTAACGATCCAATAAAGCCATACAGCTTTATACTAGGAGGGCTTAAGGTCGCTGATAAAATTAAGCTAATTAACAATATAATGAAGAGCGCTAATGTTATATGTATAGGTGGGGCTATGGCATTTACTTTCCTTAAAGCAAAAGGCTTTAACATCGGAAATTCATACTGTGAAGAAAGTGCTTTAGGTTTGGCTGAAAGCATAATGAATGATGCTGAAAAATCAGGTGTCGAATTGGTTTTACCTATTGATGCAGTTGTATCTGATGATATTAACAATATTCAGAATGCTAGTGTTAAAAACAGAGAGTCTTTCAATGCTAAAGATTCTGGTTTCGATATAGGTCCTAAAACTATATTATTATTTATGGAAATGATAAAAAAATCAAAAACTATAGTATGGAATGGTCCTTTAGGTGTTGCTGAAAAACCTGTTTTTGCAAAAGGCACTAATGAGCTAGCTAAATTTCTAAATGATTTAAAGGGGGCGTCAACTATTATAGGTGGAGGAGACACTGCTTCATGTATTTATAGTGTTTTGCCTGAAAATAAATTTTCGCATATATCTACCGGAGGAGGGTCTTCATTAGAACTTTTAAGCGGGAATAAGCTGCCAGCTTTCGAGGTGCTATCATGAAATATTGCATAGCTAATTGGAAGATGAATTTAACTAGCAAAGATGGATTGGTTTATCTAGATAAAATAGGTAAAAAGATTAATGAGCATAATGAAAGTTTTGAAAAAGCAAGTATGATAATATGCCCACCATATACAGCACTAGATTTAATGAGCACTGTATTGATAGAAGCAGAAGAGGGACTATTGGAAGATTTAGGTATATCTCATGTCAAAGATGTACAGCTGGGAGCACAAAATATGAACCCTAATAATGAAGGAGCATATACAGGTGAGATATCTAGCAATATGCTTAACCAATACAGGGTTAAGTGGGTTATCGTTGGGCATTCAGAGAGAAGAAGTATGTTTGCTGAAACAGATGAATTTATCAATTTAAAAATTAAAACAGCATTAAGTCATAATATTAATCCGATATTGTGTATTGGTGAAACATTGGAGGAAAGAGAATTAGGAAATACAAAAGAAATATTATTCGAACAATTAGAAAAAGGACTTAAGGATGTAATTTGCTCTAAGGATTTTCTGATTGCATATGAGCCTGTTTGGGCTATTGGGACAGGTCAGACCGCAGATGATAGTATGATTGAATCTGCTAATAATATGATTTTAAGCATTGTCAAAGAATTGAAATGCGATATCAAAAATCCTAAAATTCTTTATGGAGGAAGTGTTAATAATAATAATGCTGAAAATCTTTCAAAAATTTGTAATTTAGATGGCTTTTTAATTGGGGGAGCATCGCTTGATGCTGAACAATTTTATTCTATTTACAATGTATTAAAAGGAGAATGAATGTTATATAGTGTTTTAATTTTCTTATTTGTTTTAGTTTGTATTATGCTTGTAGGCATAATACTGCTACAAAGCAGTAAAACCGGCGGTATGGGTGGAGCTATAGGTGGGCAATCTGCAATGAACGAAGCTTTTGGTGGAGAAGGTGCAGATAAATTGCTTGTAAGGTTAACAGGAGGATTAGCATTTACTTTTATGTTTTTAGCTATAATGATCAGTCTATATCCAACATCAGAAAATTCAGATATTGACAATCCTGTTATTGCAAGAAATAAAGGTAAAGAAATTGATTTAGTTATCCCTTCAGATGTTGAGGCTATAGATCAGGATGGTGGCGAGACAGAGGAATAGCATTTTGCTGAAGTGGTGAAACTGGTATACACGCTGTCTTGAGGGGGCAGTGAGGGAAACCTCATGCGGGTTCAAGTCCCGCCTTCAGCACAGAATATTTTTGTAACAAGGACAGATTTAATGAATAAATTATTATTACTATTATTTACAACTTTGACTTTTAGCAATTCTTATAATGATGCTTTAATTGCTTTTGAATCAAAAGAATATAAAACAGCATTAGATGCTATAAACGAAATTATTCAAAATGATAAAGGTAATCATAAAACTTTTTATTTAGCTTCGAAAATATATTATGCAATAGGAGATCTAGATAATGCAAATTCAAACATTATTCGCGCGATAGAGAGTAAAAATGATAGCGAAGAATACAGAGATTATCAAAAGAAGTTAGAAAATCTAAAAACAAATCTTAAAAGTGCTCAAAAGACCTTTGATAATGGATATGTAGATGATGCATTGCTAGAATATAGCTCTCTAATTAATAATTTTCCAGATTCCCCAATTCCTCTTTACTCTATAGGGCAAGCGTATTTAAAATCTAATAATTATAAAATGGCTGTTCAGAATTTCAATAAAGCACTTGATATGAACCCTTATGAAAAAGAAAAATATAATAAATCAATTTCAAGTATATCCCAGCGAATTGCTAAAGCTGGCGATGGAAAGTTTAGAGTTAAAGAGTATGAAGAGGCTCTTNAATTGTATTTAGAGGCTGTTAGTTATAATCCAAGCTTTGTAGCTGTTTTATATAGGATAACTAATGTTTATCAACAGATGAGGGATTATGATAATGCAAAAATATATGCTGATAAAACATTGTTTTATGATCCTCTTCATTATAAGGCAATGAAAACTTTAGGAGATTTATATTACAAATTGGGTGATGTGAGTAATAGCATTGTCTCTTACAATGAATCTATTAGCACNAATCCTCAATATTATAAGGCTTATTATTCTTTGTCAAAAGTTCTTAATGAGCAGGGCAAAACTTCAGATGCTATAGTGAATTTAGATGCAGCTCTTTCTATTAATCCTAAATATGATAAAGCATATATTCTTTTAGGTGTTATATATTCTGATAATTCCAAGTATGAAGAGGCAATTTACAACTTCAATAGAGCTATTGATATAAATGGTAAAAACTATAAGTTGTATTGGCGATTNGCGGAAACATATAATAGGTCNGAGCAGTATTCCCAAGCTAAGGANGCTGCTAAAAAATCATTAAAAATAAAAAGAAATTATGCAGGTGCTTTTTTTGAATTAGGATATTCTGAACTTTATATGTGCAATAAAGTAGCGGCGATAGATGCATTTAATAAGGCAAANAAAGATAAAACATATCGAAAAAGCTCNAAGCATTATTTNGANAATATCGATCAATTATTTGCCCAACAGTGTAAATAAAATAATTTGGTAACTAATTAGTCATAATTATGATAAAAGCTGTCATATTTGATTTAGATAATACTCTGTTAGACTTTATTTCAGTTAAGAAGAAGGCTGTTGATGCAGCTATATTNGCTATGGTTGAAGCTGGATTGAATGTCGATGCTGATTTAGCTCGAAAAAATATTTTTGATATATATNATAGTAAAGGGTATGAGTATCAAGAGGTNTTTGATGACTTCCTCACTGATATTCATGGTAAGATTGATTATAAAATATTAGCTTCTGGAATAGTTGCATACAGGAAGACAAAAGAAGCATCTATTATTTTATACCCCAATGTACATAGCACATTAATTAAACTTGCAAAATCAGGTTATAAGCTAGCTGTTTTATCAGATGCTCCAAGNAGAGAGGCTTGGGTGCGTTTGTATTCAGTCAATCTNCATCATTTATTNGATGTAGTAGTAACTCATAATGATACTGAAAAATTCAAGCCATCCCCAGAGCCGTTTAATAAAGCNGTTGAATTGCTAGGNATTCCACCAAAAAATATTATTATGGTTGGAGATTGGCCAGATAGAGATGTTGTTGGNGGGAANTTGGCTGGNATGAAAACTGCATTTGCGAAGTATGGAGANGTTTTTAATACANAAAGCTCAGGAGCAGATTATGATTTAAATGATATTTCTGAAATTTTTGATATTGTTAGCAAAACCTAGAATATGATTTATATCGGTACAGATATTGTTGAAGTTGGNAGGATTCATAATAATTTAGAGAGNAATCGGATTAANTTCTTAAATAGNATTTTCACAGANCAAGAAATTNAATANTGCAATTCNAAATTAAANCCTGCAATTCATTTTGCAGGNAGNTTTGCAGGNAAAGAAGCTGTAAAAAAAGCATTGTTGTCATCAGGCTTNNTNTCTAATGTTTCTATGAAAGAAATTGAAATTCTTCCTGANNAAAACATTCCAAAAGTTANAATGCCAAACNTGCCATNCTCTATTAAGATATCAATATCTCATACAGATCATGTCGCAATATCTACAGCNATTATAATTGATAAGAGNNAAAATGTCTAGTATGAAAATAAAAATTATTTTTATTATCTATTACTCTGCTNNTTNTTTTTTTAAGTATAAATAATTTNAATATAGATNANCTGAAAANGCTTTACATTTTTTTTGATGACAAGGATAAGTTTATGCATTTTTCTCAATANTTTCTCCTTGTAATNNTNGGNCTTTTTAGNTTTAAANTCACCATNAANNGTAAGANNTTTNTNNTTATTTTAATTTTNANAATGACATCNTCNGGTTTNTCTGAATTTGCTCAAATATANTTATCAGCNAGAGATGCTAGTTATATTGATTGGTTTTATGATATTGGAGGTGGAATTTCTGGATTTATTGTATTTTCNGGANTNAATAAGCTATGTTNCAAAAAATAATNATAAAAAACTTAGCAATTATCAATAATGCTGAAATNGNTTTTTCAGANTCTTTGAATATTATAACTGGAGAAACNGGGTCTGGCAAATCTCTNATTGTAAATGCTATCGATTTGCTNTTGGGTGCNAAGTTTAGCAAAGAAAATTTTAGAGATGAAAATGAAATTGAATTAATTGGATATTTTGCTTTTAATAATGAAAAAATAGAAATAAAACGAATATTTAATTGTTCTGGAAATCATAAAACATTTATCAATAATAAGCAGTCAACAAATTATGAATTAAAAAATATAACAAAAAATTATATTGATATGCATAGNCAATATAATCAGCATTCAATTTTTGATAAATCAATCCATATTGATTACTTAGATANATTTGGNAACTATTCTGNNTTGCTTGATAAATTGAGNCAAGCTTTTATTGATTATGAANCTAATAGAAAANANCTNTTAGANTTAAAAAGANAAAAGGATGATATCGCAAGCAAGAGAGANCTGTATGATTATCAATTNTCTGAATTGAACGATATTGANNTATATGAAGGNATAGATTATGATATATCTAGAGACTATGATAAGATGTCAAATATTGAAANTATTAAAAAAACAATAAAAGATGTCGTTGACATATTAGATGGTGATGAAGGTGGTTTGAAAGGAGATATTACTAAATCAATTAAGTTATTATCTAGACTATCAGACATAGATGGCGAATTTAACAATTTTACTAAAATTTTTGAAAATATTAAAATTGATATTGATGAGCTTAAGTACGATATGAATTTAAAAAAAGATGAATATGTTTTTGATGCTGAGGAATTTAATACTCTATCAGATAAATTAGAGAAGGTCCAGATGATTAAACGTAAATACGGGGGAACAATTCAGTCTGCAATTTCTTATAAGGATAAGATAGAGAAATATTTAGGTAATGTTTTAGATATAGATGCAAAAATAGATAATTTAGATAAGGCTGTTAGAAAAGGTAGAAAAGATTTAAATAGGCTTGCTGAAAAAGTATCAAATAAAAGAATTGCCAATGTACCTATTTTTGAAAAGAATATTAATCAAATACTTAGTCAGCTAAATATGGAGGATGCTGTTTTTGTTATCAATTTAGCCAGGACAGATAATGTTTCAGAAAAAGGATATGATCATTGTGAGTTCTACATAAGAACTAATAAAGGATCCGAGATTAAACCAATTGTTAAAATAGCTTCAGGTGGAGAAATATCTCGAATAATGTTAGCTATTAAAATTCTAATGCAAAACAAAGTGAGAAAAAATACTCTTATATTTGACGAAATAGACTTAGGTGTTTCAGGCAAAGCTGCTGAGAATTTAGGTGAAAACTTACTTGAGCTAAGCAATAAGACCCAGGTTGTATGCATATCGCATCTGCCACAGGTGGCATCTAAAGGAGATAGTCATCACAAAGTATTTAAAAAAAATAATAATAATTTAACAATTTCTAAAATAGTTAAACTAAATTCTGAATCAAGAATAACTGAAATTGCACAGATGTTAAGCGGTAAAGAAATAACAGACAGCAGTATTAAACAAGCTAAATACTTATTGAAAATATAGCAAATGGATAAATTAGTAATTAATGGAGGGAGTAGATTATTTGGAACCATATCTGTAAGTGGTTCTAAAAATGCCGTACTTCCAATAATGGCCGCTACTTTAATTGAGCCAGGGCTTTATCAGCTTGAAAATGTTCCTGATTTAAAAGATACCAGGACTATGATTAGACTTTTAGAAATGATAGGGGCTAAGGTTGAATTTGCCAATAATAAATTATTAATTGATTCAAGAAAATGCAATAATCCTATAGCACCGTATGATTTGGTGAAAACTATGAGAGCCTCCTTTTATGTTTTAGGTCCTCTTTTAAGCAGGTTTAAAGAGGCAACCGTATCTCTTCCTGGTGGCTGTGCATGGGGCCCTAGGCCTGTAGATTATCATTTAAAAGCCTTAGAAGAGATGGGTGGAAAAGTAAGTTTAGATTATGGAAATATTGTGATAAAGGGTGATTTAAAAGGAAGTAGAATTAAATTTAAGAAGATAAGCGTAGGTGCTACCGGAAATGTAATTATGGCTGCAGTAAAAGCGAAAGGCACTACAGAGATACAGAATGCATCAATGGAGCCTGAAATCGCTAATTTGGTAACATTTCTTAATGATTTAGGTGCTGATATTGTATCTTATCCTGAAAGCAATGTTTATATTATCAATGGAGTCAAAAAGCTTTTGAGTTCTTCTACTTGCAAAATTATACCTGATAGAATAGAGGCGGGAACATATATGATTGCTGTTGCATTTGTTGGAGGAGAGGTGACCGTTAGAAATGTTTGCTTCAATCATTTAAAAGATGTCATTGATAAAATTAGACTTTCTGGAGCAGATGTTAGTATTTTAAAATCAGATAAGGAATCTAATGATTCCTTAATAATAAAGTCATCAGACCAGATTGCCCCAGTAGATATGTCTACATCGGAATATCCTGGATTTCCAACAGATTTACAGGCTCAGTGGATGGCCTTAATGACTCTATGCTCAGGCGATGCTTGTATAGTTGATAATATCTATAAAGATAGGTTCACACATATAGCTGAACTAAAAAGATTTGGTGCCAAGATATCTTTAAACGAGAACAAAGCTTTGGTAACAGGTGTGGATGAGTTGCAACCGGCACCAGTTATGTCAACCGATATTAGAGCAAGCGCTTCCCTTGTTATAGCTGCATTGAAGGCAAATGGGAAAAGTGAAATATCTAGAATATATCATTTAGATAGAGGTTATGAGAATATTGTTGATAAGTTGAATAGTATAGGAGCAAATATAAAACGTGTTGATGATTAAAATTATTATAAGTGCATTGCTGATTTCAATATCATTATTGCAAGATGTAAATAGAATTGTTCAGCATGCAGCTTATGATTCTAATGTAAATTTAACTATTTCATTTACAGAATATAAAAATTTCAAAAATAAAGTAAGAGGGATCCAATTTGATTTGATATACAATGACAGCCACTTATTGTTCAATGAGTTAACATCTCTAATAGATGGAGCAATATTTGAATATAAATCTATTGCAGAAGGTAAGCTTCGATGTGTGATATTTAATTTAGATGGAAAGAGTTTTAGCAATATAGATTTATCTAAGCTTATCGTAATGTCCTTTGATCAAAAAAATAATTTTTATGGTAATACATATATTCAAATGGATAATATAATTGTTGTTGGAGATTTTGGAGAAGATATATCAAGCAGCTATCAAACTCCTTTTTTTGAGATTGATTTCAGTGAATTGCAACCAAAATCTACATACATTCATAATCTTGAAAAAAGCTCTTTTCAGGATAGTATTTTAGTATCTTTTCAAACCCATGAAGCTTGCAATGTCAATTTAGCTGTTTATGATATTTTTGACTTAAAAAGAAAAACTTTAATAGATCAGCATATGGATATTGGTATATATAATTCATATTTGAATAATTATGATGATTTATTAGAGGAATTTGATTTAGGTCAATTGAAGATCAAATTATTTATAGACTATTCTCCTCATGATTCTATTTATGTTGTTTATGATAAAAATAAAAATTAATTTGTATAAATGTTTATTAAGATAGTTTTTGCTAATAGCGAAAGAATATAATTTAAAATGAGTTTAAATATTGTTGTTATAGGAGCTGGAGAAGTCGGCTTCAATCTTGCCAAATCATTAAGTAAAGAAGATCACGATATTACCGTTATAGATGTATCATCAGACAGATGTGATAGAGTTAAAAATGCGATTGATGCAAAAGTTATTGAAGGAAGCGGCTCTTCTCAAAGAACATTGCAGAAGATAGATATGCAAAATGTTGATTACTTGCTAGCATTAACAAAAATAGATGAAGTTAATTTTGTATCTTCATACCTAGCACATGCTCTAGGAGCTAAAAAAATTATTTGCAGATTAAGGAATACTGAATATTCACATAAGACTGCTGTAATTACACCTGGGAATTTCAACATAGATCATGTAGTTTTTCCCGAAAAAGCTGCACAAAGAGAAATTGAATCTTTGATACGCCAAACTTCAGCTGTTGAGATAGAAGAGTTTAGAGAAGGAAAAATTACTCTAGTTGGGATTAATTTAGAACAGTCTTCACCTTTAATAGGAAGAACGGTGGAGCAAATTAAAATAGCTAATCCATACATCCCTCACCAATTATGTGTTATCTATAGGCATGATGAAAGTTTTATTCCGCATCAAAATACTATTTATAAAAAGAATGATTTTGTTTATTTTCTAGGCAAATCAGAAGATATTAATAAAATTCAACAAATGTCAGGCAGGCCAGCAATTAAAGTAAATAATGTTATGATACTAGGTGCTGGAAAGGTCGGAAGACTTTTGGCTAAATCTTTACAAACAGACTATAATGTAAGAATTGTGGAAAAAGATAGTGATAAGGCTAAAAAATATAGCGAAAAACTAATTGACACTTTAATGCTTATTGGTGACGGTTTAAATACTGATTTTTTAGAGTCAGAAAACATTGCAGATGTAGATTGTTTTATTGCAGCTACTGAGTCTGAAGAAACAAATATTTTAGCAAGCCTTATTGTTAAACATTATGGCGTAAAACAGGTGATTTTGCATATTAATACAACAAGTTATTTGAAATCTGTTAGACGTATTGGCGTAGACTCGGTGTTGAGCAAAAATATATCAGCTGTGAATGAAGTGATTAAAATAATCAAATCAGACCAGCAATCAATGCCTGTATGGAGGTTTGATGAGATTGATATTGAGTCTATTGAAATTAAAGTGTCTAAAGATTCCAAGTATATTAATAAAAAATATGCTATTTCAGATATTCCTGAAAATATTTCATTGGGAGCAATTATTCGAAATGGCAGTATTCATATTCCTGATCAACACATAGAGATTCTTCCTGATGATGAATTGTTACTCTTCAGTAAAGCTAAAAATATTGAAAAAGCTGAGTCTTTATTTACTTAATGATATATGCTTAATAGACAAGTTTTTAATATTATTGGATTAAGTTGGGTTCTTTTA
>NZVQ01000045.1 GCA_002701525.1 Fidelibacterota bacterium
GTTATTTTATATATGAAAGGCACAAAAGAAATGCCTATGTGCGGTTTTTCATCAACTGTTGTTAAAGTTTTAAACATGCACAATGTGAATTATAAAGATGTAAATGTATTAGAAGATCCTAATATAAGAATAGAACTATCAAAACACTCTAATTGGCCTACTATACCTCAGTTATTTGTAAATGGTACATTTGTTGGAGGATGTGATATTGCTGTTGAATTACACAATAATGGTGAATTAGAAAAAATATTTTCTAAGCTATAATTACTAAAAAAATAATTTTGGAGTTTTATTCTTATAATCTTGATAAGATTTTAAATTCCCCCATTTTTTATCTGCATACTGTTCTAATAAATTAATTCCACTTACACGTGTTAATAATAAGTATACAAAAATCGGGGAAATTAAACCTATATATTGATATTTAGTTAAGCTGCCTAAACATATAATAGCTATACCTGACCATAACAATATTTCACCTAAGTAATTTGGATGTCTAGAATATGACCATAGACCTGAAGTTATAAAACCTTCTTTGTGCTCTTTTTTAAATTGCCGTTTCTGCATATCAGCAANAACTTCTATTGAAAAGCCTACAAACCAAAATAATGAACCAATAATTAAAAATAATATTTGATCANATATCACATTAGAACATAAAACTATTATAGCACATGATGCAGTAAGAAAAACCCACAGTCCCTGTAAAGTCCATGTTCTTAAAAATTTAAAGAAATCNANTTTNAGCTCATTAAANCTTCTNTCATTACCATCTTTATGTATTCTGAAAAATANAAANAATCCTANTCTNAATGCCCAAACTNATATAAATAAAACTAAAATAATTCCCGTATTATTTAATTCTTCAATGCCTCTAATATTAANAATATAAGCCATCAGAGATAAATAAGTAATCATACCAGTTAAATCAAAAAATTTTTCAGTGGTAAACATATAAGAAGGAATAAATACCGCAAACTGAATACCATATGTAATTAACAAGCAATGAAATATGANTGGTAAACCATTAACAGATAATCCATTATAAGATCCTGCTAGTGCAACTATAAATGATATAAAGATAGATATCAATACAATAAATAATTCTTTTTTCATATTACCTTTATTTTATTTGATAACCAACATAGCAGTGGAAATGCACACCCCCATGCAAGTGCAATAATAATTAATATTAAATTCTGACTATATTCAGGATTAAAAATAATAGCATCTAATTCATTACCTGTAATGTAAGCAAGAGGTCCAAATATTAAGCCTAAGATAATTTGAATGTAATATTTTTTAATGATTTTTTTAAATGCATGNTTTAATGTTGCAGTAAAACCAACCCACATGGCTGTAATCCATANTGGAGCTATATAATTAACATTTGAATAAGAACCCGCATATGTTAATAAATTAAGATTTAAGAATATCGTATCTACCAATGTNCCAAATATACCTGCAAATAATAATAAATAGAGTTCCAACATTCTAGATTTGGATGAAATACTGTATAGATGAATAAATATATATAAGGAAACCATTGNTGGACCTAAATATGCTTTANCAGAAACAGCACCAAGTACACATGCCCACCAACANAATTTGAAACCCATGATATTATAAATAGAAAAAAGATAACTCATATTAATAATTATCGTGAATCACTTTTTNAAATANTTCTTTATCATAACCAAATTCATTTTCTAAATCATTTAAAACTTCTTGATAAACATCATCATCCAATGTGGTTTCTCTACTTAAAATCCAACCATATGAATTATCAGGATAACCAATTACCGNATACTGATAANTAGAATCCAAAATTATAACTTCAAAGGGAGCTCTGTAAAAAGGAACATATATTGGTTTTAAAAATTGNANTTCCCATCTAGCTGGTTCCAATTCATCTACATAGCCTTTTTGCTTAATTATACGTTCTTTACCATTTTTAATAGCATTGTATGTAATGCTTANAGTACCATCTTTATTTAAAGCATATGTATCTGATGAATTTGAACACCCTTNTTCTACAAANTTAGGGACCAAGGAAATAACATACCACTTACCCATAAATTTTTCAATATTTATATTTTCAACAACTTTATGAGCAAATAAAAGCGANGTTATTGTAGCTAAAACTATTATATTTTTCATTCTACGATGTAATTAAGCTTTATTTAACTAATGTNAGTCTCTCAGTTTTTACATTATTTCCAGCTTTAATTTTCACAAAATAAATACCGCTACTATGACTTTCTGCATTCCAAACTAAATCATAAGAACCTGATTCGTAATATCGACTAGTTAACGATTCCACTTTTTCNCCATTTAAATTGTATACTGAAATAGAAACATATTCATCTGTTGGAATGGAAAAATTAATCGTAGTAACTGGATTAAATGGATTTGGATATGTAGAAACTAAAAATGGAGAATCAATTTTTACATCCACCATACCTCCATTAGCAGATACGATAATCAAATCTTTTGGAACTTCTGCAAATTGGAACTCATTAGTTGAAAGATTATTATTCAAACTATAAATAATTGTTTTATTTTCATTTGANTTAATTATATCTTGGGAATCGATGCTAGATATCAATTTACCTTCAAATTGCAGACCTCCAATTGGACCATATGTATATAGTGTATTACCTTTTAAATATGCCTCTGAATTATNTACACCTTTTGCTAAACCTAAAATATGGCCTGATAAATAAACAACATCTACAACATTTAAATCCATATCTATATTTAAATCAGAAGCCCAAGCTTCATATGAATTAGGTGTATTATAGTCTAATATAAAATTGATTTGATTTGCAATATCNACAACATTTGTTTGAAAATCAATATTGATATCACCTAAAACAAATCCATGATCAGTCCAGTTTGAAAAACTTGCTTCCTCACAAGTATCTGTTCCTCCACATACTCCAAAGCAATCCATTTCATCNCAAGAATCAGTTCCCAAACAATTATCTAAATAGCCATCTCCACCACATACACCACATTCATCATACACTTCAGNGCCACCAATTACNCCTTGACAATCAACATCAACTGAAATTTCATCAACNTGATATATTTCTAAATCAATCCATTCAAAATTGTCAGATACAGTTGCTAANAAACTATCATCTAATTGCGGGTCATAGATATAAAATTCAGGAAATTCTCCTTCAAGCATATATCCATCAGAGTATTCCATNCCATCATCTCCCATTACAGGAACACAAGTAAANTCACCGACCCAAGGCCAAGANCCAACACATTCACCATCTTTAAATGCTCCAATCCAAGAGCCCATATATTCTAAAGGTTCATTATTAATTTTTCCATCAAGAAATTTATAAAATGANTGAACTGTTGATTGATTAAATGTAAACCCTTCAGGAGGATAAAAACAGCTNTCATCACTAATTAACACTTCCTCATTACATCCAAATGTTGCAGTAGTTGGCCAATTGCCATTTAAACAATTATAATTAAAAGCATTTTCATCTGTACATCCTGAACATGAAGAATTATCTCCATCACAGATTCCACAGTCATCTACAATATTTGAAAAACAATTTGGAAACTCNTCACCATGATTTTGTATCCATGGAGCACCAGGATCTTCACAAAATAAATTTTCATCTTGAGCATAACCTAAACCATCTCCATCAGTATCTAACCAATACTGTTCTGGATAAACACAACAATCATCACATGCATATAAATAATTATTAAACTCACATGCAGACGAATCAGTACATCCTGCAGTGCTAAAACAATCTGAATCAAAAACATCTAGAGATTCTCCATTAGGATCTGATACTATAGANTTGTTTATACAAAACTCAGGNGCATAGTCATCTTCAAAAAATATGCGCAAAATTGGCATNTTNGCTGATGGTANAGAATTNCCAGATAAGCTGAAACCTATAATAGTTGATTCAGAGTTNTAAACAGAAAAACCATATTCATCAATATTTANAGGNCTAATACTATTAATCTGAAAACCAGATATATCAAATTGAAAACCAGAAACAGCTGATTCATTACTTAAAACAACATCAATACAATTGCTGTTTACATCATAATTTTCAAAACTTAGCATAAATCCTGATACTGGACATAAATCTTCATCTTCTACTAATCCGCCGCATTCACCACATTCATCAACNACAGCATCTCCACCACACTCNCCNGCACAGTCAGAAACATTACCATTNCAGTCACAATATCCTTCAGGAATACCATCNCCACCACATTCNCCACATTCATCAACNACAGCATCTCCACCACACTCNCCAGTGCAGTCTAAAATNTTACCATCACAATCACACTCATCATCACCTATACCATCTCCACCACANTCACCACATTCATCNANNTCAGCNATACACTCTCCATTNCAATCAAAATTTTCTTCAGGATATTCACATGATCCATCATCATANGTAGCTTCAGNNTCANAATTNCATGCATNTNAATCCATACAACCTAACACACTNCCATCATTAGTTGANTTANCATAGCCTGGAGTNCCNCCNGGNATNGNAAAACTATCNTGCCAACTNGATGCTAAACTATTATCTAAATCTGGATTAATAAGTTCAAGACTAGANCCTCCTGCATCAGCATTCAAAGGCCAACATGTATCNGGATGATCTATATCATCACAGCTATCTTGATAATGAACCTGATCAATCAAATCATAGTGAGAATTNCTTAAAGTGATTGTAGCACCTGAATTAGATAAATAATGTCCAGGNAAACTGATACTTCCAGGGTATGTNTNAGTATTTCTTGCTAAAACTAAAAANCCTCGTGCTTCAATAGTAACATCTCCAAANCTATAACAACTACTTGANCTGCCTTCATTAAAATACCACCCATGGAGATTTACATCTTCATCGCTATTATTATATAATTCAATAAATTCATAATCAGAATCTTCCTGNTCTAATGATAAGGCTGGATTATAATTTATTTCATTAATCACTATTTGATTAGACTCTTCTTCATAAATACAACAAGAACTACANCAAAATATTGCATACGGATCATAATTTAANGCTTCTTCATCCATNCAGCCCCAAAGATCCCTATCTTGTGAAAAAGATAATGTTAGAAANATAATAGATAATAATAATTTCATGATTTTGCCCTTAAGTTTTGTAGTAAATAGCTTGATTACTTAANTATAATTTAAAAAATAAACNAAAAATAATTAAAGATGTTACAAAAAATTACAATAGNATTGCATGATAAGCAATAAAACTCGTAATTAATAACATTGATACTGATGCTATATACCTCCTAAATTCACTTCCTACTCGTATATGAGTAGCTACTGCACCAAGCATTAAAAATGCTATACCGATCGAACCAATTGCTACAACCGCACTGTCTCCTGAATGCAACATTATGCTAAATGATATTTTTAAAATACCAATAAGATCCCTAAACCATGTTGCATATCCATACTCAATAAATTCTTTCTTTATATTATCATACCTTATAAACCATACAAAGAGTATAGATACTGTAACAATAATTTTTAATGCCTCAATTGAGTNTTCTACCATAATAATATTCCTTTCTTNTTTTAATTTATATTTTAAATTCTATGTATCTCTAAATACTTTAATACAGCTAATTCCTTAGACTTCGCCTCAACCATTATATCTACATCNTGTCCATATGTATNTATAAAATCATATATATAATCTGAGTGTGCTTGAGGTTTTATTGATNAATCTTTTTTCTCAATNCTTCGTGATTCAGAATAATGCACAACAGGCTTTATATCTTTCCAAGTTGAAACTGATAAATCTAATGCTTCACTCTCAACAATACCCCCATCACAAAATTTATGATGNTGATAATCAAAAACTATTGGAATCTTAATTTNAGAATAAATATTATTATATAATTCATATGCACTGTACAGGGAATCTCTATCATCATTTTCAACTNNAAGCCTTGTTTTAACTGAATCCGGAAGTCTATCGAAATTTTTACAAAATCTATTCATCGCTAATTTTTTATTTCCATAAGCTCCACCTATATGAATATTTATTTTATTATATGGAGTTCTTGACAAACTCATCATATCAAATACTTCACCCTGAACAGATAAATCTTTAATACAGTTTAAAACAACTTTTTCATTTGTTGATGTTAAAACATTAAATGGTCCTGGATGAGCTGTTATTCGCATATTATTTTTTTTAATAAATTTTCCAGTTTTNNTTAAANTATTTTTTATTTCATCATAATCAGGTAACTGTTCTAGATAATACTNAGAAGACCATGGAAATAAATCAGATGTAATTCTAAAAAAATGAAAATTGTTTTCNTTNTTCCATTTTATAATTTGATATAAGTCTTGACAGTTTTTTAAGCCAAGTTCAGAAGCATAATTAATTCCTTTTTCTATAAATGTCTTTTTTATCATGCTGCGATTAGATNTTATTTTTCTTTCNCTTAANCCATATTTTTGGGGATTTGATAATTGCATATTNACACATGCATATCCATAATTNTTATTTAACACTAGANAATCCTCCATCTACAATAAATGTTTGACCAGTAATCCAATCTGATCTTTCATCAAGCAATGANTTTANAATAGGAATAAAATTTTGCGGAGTTCCAATTCTATTTAAAGCATGTAATTTTTTTGAATAATCTAGTGCAATTTTACTTGAAACTATTTTTTCTGTCATTGGAGTTTCTACTAATCCAGGAGCAATAGCATTTAGTCTAATATTATATCTTGAATATGTTGAAGATGCTGATGAAACAATAGATGATATGGCAGCTTTTGCACCTGAAATACATTCATGATTTTTTAAACCAATAGATGAAGCAGCACTAGAAAAGAAAATTATACTACCACCATTGTTTTTTAAAAATTTAAANCTATGTTTTAATATGCCATAGCAACTAAAAACATTAACTTTATATANATCNTCAATGTCGTTTTCATCAATAAGATGAGGAGGTTTTAAAAGNAATGAACCNGTACAATTAATTATNACATCNATAGAACCTAAAAAATCATTAGATTCATTAATAAACTTTTCAATTGAAGTGAAATGACGAACATCTACATCTGNTCCATTTATTGATTGTTTAAACTTAATACTCCTAGATATATCCAGAACCTGTTTTTCAATTTTATTTTTATATCTTGAACCAAGAAATAAATTATGTTTTTTTGAGAGTTCATAGCTTAAACANTTCCCAATACCACCTGTCGCTCCAAAGATGACTATATTCATAAAACCTCCATAAGTAAAATATTGAATGATATAATACATTTTAAAAACCATGGAATCGTCCTTAGCCAATTAGTATTTATCAATTTTTTTAAAATTAAAGTATTTGTNNTGTTTGTTATTTTAGAATGAATTGGAACTTGTATAAAATATGTTGAGAGAAAAATTGCTATTAATAATATNATTGAAAAAATACTTTGTAANGATTCTAAATAAATNAATAGCAATAAAGCTACTAANAACTCAANCATCATAAANGGCATAACGATTAAAGAAATTCTTTTCACATAATCAGAATGGTAAGTTTCTAAATTNCTAAAATTAACTTTTAAAAAGAGTGGGTAGNTAACAATTTGGGTAATTAATATNAAGCTAAGCATAAATGTGCTTACAAAAATATTTAGTAGTATTAAATTGATCATCTTTGCAACCTATTTCCCAATAGCAAAATATATGTTATAGAATANGAAATCAGGCCAAAACCAATAAACATAAATAAATAATATGGCCAGTCTGGAAATAAGNCTGCTACATTTACACCTCTAGGCTTTGATAAAGTGAACCAATAATTTGTATTGAAAATATTATTAAATAATGAAACTTGAANTAATAAAAAGGTGTTCAACATTATACTTCTCAAAAAATTATTAAACGATATATGCATTTTTAATTTGAAAATAATAATTGTAAAAAAAACTAAATTGAAATGAGATAAATAAAAATGAACATACTCAACAGCACTTGATCCAAAAGGCAAATTAGAATTAANAAGTCCAACAAAACCTCCAAGCATACTATTTAAAACTAGCCATGGGTACAACCTATCAGACTTTAATAAGAATGACAGTAGTATTACAAATTCTGTTATATAGCACAGATGAAGAGGGAGATGAAATTTATAATTAAAAGTACCNGTCACAAAAAGTGTTAAATAAAAACTAATAAAATTGAATATTAATAAATAGAATAATATTTTTTTTAATAANATNACATTCTTNGATAGCATAATAATAAAAATAGGTATTAATAAANATGATGNTACCANNAAATGATTNAAACCTATNATATGGTNTATNATNTCAAGCATTNACAANATCCTCCTTAACANANAANCTAGGCACTCTATNNAGCGGATTANCTCTCTTATGGANAGAGCGTGGCTGGATATTNNTANCTATAGAATGCCNAGATNTNTTNTCGGAGGANTTNTTTTTNATATTTNNNTTAANTTTNATCATAATATATTCATATTGCACGATTTGCACGATTTATATTACATATAAAAANTNTTNTGCGCAAGAAAAATCGTGCATTATGTGCATTTTTTATTATAAATTATAGNANNTATATGATTAAAAAAGATTTAAATACTAAACAAGTTAGCGATTTATTTGGTGTTAACGACTCTACTGTTCGCCGCTGGGCTATGGCTGGAAAAATTAAATGCCTACCTTCTGCAGGTGGACATAGAAAATTTTCATATGATAATATTATTGCCTTTGCAAACAAACAAGGCATAAAACTAAACGAATTATACAAATCAACGAAAACAAGCCAAACAAATAACTCAAACCAAATTCTTAAATATGCACTAGCTCAAGACCACAGTTCGATTGAAAAATTTTTGATTGAAATTTATTTAAAAGGAGTACCTCTAAGTGATATAATGGATAATTATGTTGAACAGGCATTAGTGAAACTTCAAAAAAAGCTCGATTTAAAAAAAATATCTGTAGCAGAAGAACATATAGGTCGGAAAATTATTTCAAAATCATTGAATAATTTTAAACTTTCGATAAATCAAAAAAAAATAACAAATGATAAAAA
>NZVQ01000046.1 GCA_002701525.1 Fidelibacterota bacterium
TATTTATTCTATCTAAATTGATTTTTCGACGTTCGGAATTAGCACATACAATAAATGAAATTTCATCAATTCCAATTTCAATCGCTTTTTCGATAAACCATTCCATCCGCTGATTACTTTTTGTAGGAGCAATAACAATATGTATATAAAAATGTTTTTCTAAATCATTAAAAAAACTTTTGACAATTTTTGCCTCTACTTTATTTTTATTTGCACTTGTAATAACACATTCAAAACGATTACCTAAACCATCTACAACAGTTATGTCATCCTGTTCTTTAAACCTTAAAGCACTAATGCAATGTATTGACTCTTCTTTTGATAATATTATTTTATCATCTAAAATATTTGTTGAAAAAAAATACTGCATAACTTTCTTTGATATGTTTTTATTATGAAACTTACGGTAAATTTAGGCTGTATAAAATATATAGACATATGAATTTTAAAATAATATATATAACAATAAGCATTTTCATTTCACTTTTATCTAGCAAAACTATTTTAAGGGAACAGAACGATGCTCGAACTATAATAAAAAAAGAATTTTCTCAAAATCGTAATAACGAATCTATTATTGAAATCGATTTTGAAAGCAATATTGATGATTGGTATCAAGATAGTAGCAATGGTTGGCAATTAACAACTGAAAGTTATAGTTCACCCACATACAGCTATAATTCTCCTGATGACAATAATTCCGGAGAGCTTACTACTCATAGTTTGTATTCTGAACAAATAACCTTGCCTAATTTAGTAGATGGAGAAATTTTACAGTACTCTTTTTCATTAAATTGTAATATGCCTGATTTTAGCCAAGAAGACAATCCTTTTACACCTGGCGTAGACGAATCCCTTTATTTAGCTGATTACTATATAGTTTCAGTTAGAGATGTAAATGAATCAGCATGGCATATTTCAGATTACAATTCTATTTTAAATAATGGTAATAATTGGTGGTGTGGAAACGAAGAAGACAATGGCTACCTTGATAATTGGTATCAGTATTTAGATACTCCTGAAATAACCATTGGGACTAATACATTTCTTACCGCAGATATGAAATGGGCTATAGAAGACTTTAATAATGTCAGTGTTGCAGGTACATGTGCAGATGGTTGGGATCAAGCTAATGTTCAAATATCAACTGATAATGGTATGACATGGACTGTTATTGAAGGAGATGACCCGTATGACTTTCAATGTGGATATGGTTCTTTATCTAACGGTTTTGATGGAATGCCTGGTTGGGGGGATATACAAGATTGGCATAATGTATCTTTTGATTTAAGTAGCTATGCAAATCAAACAATAAAAATACGCTTTGCTTTTTACTCTGATGTAGGATGGTCTGTTGGAGACGATTCCTCTCTTACTGGATTACAAATTGACAACATTGAGATACGGAGTGAAGATACTCAATATTTCTTTAATAATGCTGACAATAATTCTGAAATTTTTACCATGACTACTTCAGGATCATCATGGGTGGATCAATTATATGATTATTGTGATACTGATAGACCTGGATATTTAAGTTGGGACACATACAATGCTGGAGATGCTTTTGATGGAAATACATTGATGGATTTATCTTCTTTTGCAGGCAAGAATATTCAATTTAGATTTCAAACTTTATACGATGGCAATCATTACAATAGTCAAGTTGATAATGCACAAGGTAATGGCTTGTATATTGATGACATTAATATTTATAAAAAATCGACCTTCAATCCAATCGCTCCAAGCGGAGTAACTGGATATTTAAATAGTAATAATGTATATATTTTATGGAATGATTTAAATGTTTCTGGCACTGGAGATTTCATTTATGATAATGGAATTTTTAGTCCAGATCATTTTATTGTGCTTGATGAAATACAAAACCAAGATGCATGGGCTGGAACTGAAATTTATACTGCCGGTACATCTATAGTAGACTCAATATATATATATGTTTTTGGAGCATTTGATGGGAAAATTGCTGGATTTAGCTCTTTTGGATCCAACTATAATGTCGAACCTGATTATGAAGATGAATTGTCCGTTTTACTCTTAAATGAAAATTTTGAGCTCGATCTTTCCGAGCATACATGGGTAGGGATAGATGTGAATAATTGGACTTTTTATGGTAGCTTTATCATTGCTCAAAGCTTAAGCGAAAACTATGCTGTGGGTTACGACCCAACATCTATTCCTAGTTCACAAAGCAAAATATTTCTTGGTAACAATTGGAGTAATTGGGCTGATATAGTGCCAACATTAAATGACCCCTTGATTTCTGATGGAGAATGGGGAATCAGAGCCAAATTAAACTATTCTAGCCCAGAGGTGACTTATAATATATATAGAGATGGAATTCTTATTGATTCAGGATTAGAAAATTTTGAATATCAGGANAGCAATGTTGAATCAGGAAACACATATACTTATAATATATCAGCTNTATATCCTAATGGANATGAAAGTCCATTNTCAGAANACTTTGTAATAACTATTTCAGAATGTGATATTGCTGAAGTAGGCTGCAGCTGCAATACTTGCACTAGCGAAAATTGTATCTATGATTGTGGATTAAACTGTGTAGATTTTTATAATTCAGAGGGCCAATTGTTTTATTTACCATATATCAATAATAATAATTGTGATAATGGTGAAGATGGAGAATATGATTTAACCTGTGATGAGTTTTTAAATGATGGATTAGATTGCATAGTAGATCTTGCACTTGATAATAATATTATTCCAGATGCTTTTTTGTTAGGTCAGAATGTGCCTAACCCTTTTAATCCATATACATCAATTCCATTTTCAATAGCTCTGCTGTCAAATGTGGAACTGAAAATATTCAATGTAATTGGACAAGAAGTTTATAAAAAGGATTTCGGGAATCTAAATCCTGGTAACTATACTCATCAATGGGATGCAAGCAATATGAATTCTGGAGTATATTTTTATACATTAAGAACTAATTCTGGAATCCATCTAAAAGAAAAGATGTTATTAATAAAATAACCTGGAACTTTCTAAAACTACAAAACTATAATTATATAGTTACGATCGAATTATAGTTTTTGACAATTTGTTACAACTCATATACACACTGTTACAATAATTGACTATTATTGAATCTAGTTTCAACATAAACTATAATAGCTATTTGAAAAAGGGACAAAGATTTTTAGCAATCGCTTGCTGACCAACAAGCCTTTAATTCCTCCTCCTTATTATTGGGTTTGTCTAAAAAAATTATTTTGTCCCTTTTCTCCTCTTAAAAAAATCATAAAACCATATATCTCCTTTTGTTGATAGGATTACTGCTATCATCCAAAAGAAAATATTGATATATGGGGACATTACATTTGGAGTCAGTCCAATTCCAATAGATATCATAATAACTATTTTTTTTGCATCTAACTCCAATATAGACTTATTTACCTTTAGAGCATGGCTGTTCTAACTGAGCAGTGCCTGCTTTACAACATTGCTGTGAAGTTGAACAACTTTGCTTACAACATGTCATACTCATAACACCATAGGTAAACACAGCTAGAAATAAAAATTTCCATACTAAATTTAATTTTTCAATCAATGTCATTTATACATCTCCTTTATTTGCTATAATCTAATATTTATTAATTATTTTTTGAAGGGAATAATTCTATATAATGATCCATTATAATTAATCAAGAAAAGCTCTCCTTTATAATCTTCTCCAAAGGAAGAAAGATAAAAACTTTTCTCACCCATAGACTTTGTAATATCTGCAGTGTGATCTTTAAAATTTTGAATCAAACCATTTATATTACTGAAACTCCATACTTTACCGGTACAGTAATCTCCAAAAATATATCTACCATACATTTCAGGCATTTTATCACCTCTATAAACATATCCACCTGTAACAGAACAACCATCTCTATTCGCCTGTTTTAGGCCAATAAGTGTCTTAATATAATTAGCATTATTAGGATATTCATATATTGGATGCTCATATAGTAAAGAATCACATGAAACTTCCGGGTTAAAACAATGCTTCCCTTCCATTATATTCCAACCATAATTGATACCTTTTTGATTTGATTCTTGATAATTAATTTCTTCCCAATTATTTTGTCCAACATCACCCATATACATATCTCCATTAAGCCTGTCAAATGAAAATCTCCATACATTACGAAGTCCAGAATGCCATATTTCTTTTTTTGCACTATTATCTGTATTATAAAAAGGATTGTCTAAAGGAATCTCATATGAGTTTTCTTTGGGTTCTATTCTTAATATTTTACCTAATAACGAATTTAAGTTTTGACCTCTCCCCTCGGGATCTCCAGCGGAACCTCCATCTCCAAGAGAAATATATAAATAGCCATCTGGACCAAATGCTAAATGTCCTCCATTATGATTAGAATATGGCTGTTCCACTTTGAGCATATACCGTTCAGTGCTTTTATTAGCAATAAGGTTAGTACTTGAAAATCTAGATATAATGCTTGTATTATTCTGGTCTACATAATTAACATAAAAAAAACCATTTTTTTTAAATTCAGGATCTAAAGCAAAACCTAAAAGGCCTCTTTCGTCCCCAGGATAAAAAGGAGTCTGAACTCTGTCTGTAATATCTAAAAATGGAGTTTCTGCTAATTCTAAATCTTTTATTAATTTTATAAGCCCATCCTGTTCGACTACAAAAATAATTTCTGCATCCANCATAATAGATGTTGCATATATTGGNTTATCTAATAAATCAGTTATTTTTTNNNCTTGTATTTNTGAATATNTAAAATCACTAAATACAATTAGGCATGTTATGTAAAAAATNTACATTAATTACATTTATAAATTGAGGAGTCTACTTATATCTATAAGTTAATCTTCCNCGACCTAAGTCATATGGAGATAACTCTAGCTTAACTTTATCACCGGGTAAAATTTTAATATAATTTTTTCTCATTTTACCTGATATATGNGCAAGTACTATATGTCCNTTCTCAAGCTTCACTCTAAATGTTGCNTTTGGCAANGTTTCTGTTACTTCACCATCTACTTCTATTGCTGCTTCTTTTGCCATCTTATCCTTTCATTAAGTAATTANATAATTTAATAACTTTTAATCTACTCTTTATCATGTTTCTTATAGAATCCNGATGATAAATNAGATACCGTAATTCTNACTTCCGTTGCTCCTTTTTCATTTTCAGGTTCATAAGGACACATTAAACAACCTTCTCCGCAACAGCTCCCTTGCTTGATTAAATACTCTCTAGATAACATTAAATTAACCCNCTACTTTAANGAAATTTAATATATTTCAAATTAGTGATATACATCAATATTCAATCAAATTAAAATAATTAATATTTAATTAGTTAATAATTAAAAAGGAGTACCAAAATGAATATCGATNAAACTAANNAATTAAGNCAACCAGATGAACCTAGCAATGATGAGCTANGNGANATAGAAGAGCATTTAGATGATTATGATTANTTTGAAGATTAGGNTTANCCTATAATCATATTNACAACNANCAAAATATCTAATACATTTATTGNNAANTCTGCATTTAAATCAGATTGATGTTTTTGTAAANNAGATAGNNTATTNATATTTAATATTTCGTTAGCAATNAGNACAATATCTAAAANATCAATNTCNTGATCTGAATTNNTATCNCCNATAGGNTGAGAATTAANAAANTANATTCTCCATGCNAATGTAGGNTCAATNANAAATGGNTTTGGAATATNATCTTGATATGATGCTATCATCCAAGTGCGATTCGTCTCTGCCTGATTAGCGATATCATTATAATGCCATTCAAATAGTATATCTTTCTGCAAATCAAAAAAACTCTGATCTGCTACAGATTGATATATTGTGTTAAAATAAAACATTGCACGAGAAATATTGCCTTTAGAATTTTCTTTAGGTTCAAATCTATCATCATTTGAAGAAGTATAGCTTTCACTATAATTATTAATAATACTTTGTTCAGGAATACTATTTAGAAGTTGATCTAAATAAAACCAAGAGTCAGTATAATCATCTACTATATCTGAGTATGGATTGTTACCTCTACTGCTATTCACATTTTCTTTACAAGGGAATAAATGATGTAAATCGCTTTTCATTGGCTCTGTGCTTGCACCCATGCTTTGAGGCCAAGAGTGTTCACAATTGATTCCTCCTTCATACATAGTTATACTTGGATCTGTACCTGGAATTAAATTGACTGAAAAATCTGTATATATACATGACACCGACCCATTATTACTATCAATTATTGAATACATCGTATCACGAGCAGAGCTGTATCCTAAAGTAGTTGATGTACTATATTCATTTATTATCAAATCAGATAATTCATCACCATAAATGCCAGGATATATATAAGTTTGAGCATCAAGTCTAAAAAAGAATAAGAATAATATAAACAGTTGTAGCATAACTAATTATTCTTTTGAATGCCAGTATGCTAATGCTATAAAGATAGCTTGTATTGGAAGCCTTCCCCATGCAATTTCAGGGCTTATCCCCATTGCCGCTCCATTTGTTTGAGCAAGATATATATTTGCAGGGAACACTGCTATTAAAAGTAGTATTAGCCCCCATCCTGCAATATATCTAGTTTTCTTAAAAATAAGCAAGATTCCTAAAATGATCTCAAAAAAACCACTTAAATAAACCAACTCCAAATGATATGGTAAATAGGGAGGCATAATCTGCATAAACCAATTGGGGTCAGTAAAATGCTTAATTCCAATCTGAATATAAAAATAGCTCATTATATAAATTGTAATCAGTTTAATCATTCAATAGAAGGGTGAATTGAAGTTAATCTCTACAGTTTTGTTTAAGCAGCAACATCTCATCATCATCATTAATAATTTCACTAGAATTATCTTTATTAATAATAGTAACAGGATATTGTAATATTGGTCGATTGTCGACATTAGAATTTTGCTCATACCAAAACTTAATAGAATCCCAATCTTGTTCATCTAGCATAGATATATTTGATCCATCTGGCATAATAAATGAAATTGGATATACTATTGTAAAACAATCATCTTTTTTTTCATCGTCCCAATCTCTACAGTTCATTTTATTATGCATCATTTCTTCATCATTATTAACTGTTTCGATATCTCCATCTTTATAAATAATATCTACAGGGTATTGTAAAGAAGGCTTGTCATCAGTTTCTAAATTGTTTTCATACCAATCTTTTAGCATCATGTAATCATCTTCATTTTGAATAATAATAGATGAAGCATCAGGCATCACAAATGTTGCGGGAAGAATAACTTCAAAGCATCTAAAACCTTCTTTTTTTCTATACCCTCTTTTTGATTTTAATTCTCTACCCTCTAAATTAAAATACACCTCGTTATGGTGACCTGTTTTGTAATTTTTTTCATCCATAGATACCTGATATCCTAAATTAGAAGCTTTCTTAGCATAAAGGTCTACATATTCATTGTAATCACGTTCAATAATATCACTAGAAAGAATTGGTAAGTCTGATAAATTCACATCTACTTTTTCAGCATCTATAATACTCTGTATTAATTGGTCATCAAAAGAATCATTAGATTTTACAAGATTCTGTTCGCAGGCAAATAATAACAATAAATATAAAAAAAGTAATGATTTAATATGTTTTGTTATTTTTTGCATATTTGGTTCTATTTTTTGATAATTTGAATTTTAATATTATCAACAGCCTTAAGTATCGTTTTTTCAAACACTGAAGAATAGCAATTTGTAATGTATTGTTTATTTTTTGAATTTACGATAAGTTCAACTTTTTCAGCTCTAGACTCTTTTAATAGAACTACCCTAATAAGGTTGATTTTTGGATCATATTTCAATAATTTGCTTACTTTATCATTAACAAAATCCTTAAGGTCTGCTGAGGGTGTGAAATGTCTTGCTGTAATCTCAATATTCATGGTTTAATTTACTGATATTTATATAAATCAAAAATTTATTTTTTAATAATTGGGTTAACGAATTTAGGTGAGGATTGTATACAAAAAACCCCTCATTTATGAGGGGAAATCTGCATAGTATTTTTACATAACATATTCGTTATAAAAAACAACTTACTTTGGTACTACATTAGTTGCACAAGGTCCTTTTTCTCCAGTACCTTCTTGGTATTCAACACTCTCACCATCTTTGAGAGTTTTAAATCCTTCCATCTTTATTTCACTCATATGAACGAATAAATCTTTTCCGCCACCTAAAGGCTCAATAAAACCAAAACCTTTGGTATTATTAAACCATTTTACAGTACCCTGTTTTACCTCATCACTCATTTTATAGTCTTCCTTATTTAAAGTGTACCTTAATTTATTTAACATATACCTTAATTTGCAAATTTTATATCAGAATGTGTGTGGGTGTTTTTTTATGCGACCATACCCCGTTTAAATACCCGTTGGGGTTATGTTTACGGACAGTTTCCTGATGCAGAAGCTATAACATACTCGCCTTGACTAGTAGCTGTCTGTACTAATTCTCCTTGATAATCACCTTTTTTACCAACAATTCACCATCTTTATTCCAATAATTAA
>NZVQ01000047.1 GCA_002701525.1 Fidelibacterota bacterium
CGATTGCTAAAAATCTTTGTCCCTTTTTCAAATAGCTATTATAGTTTATGTTGAAACTAGATTCAATAATAGTCAATTATTGTAACAGTGTGTATATGAGTTGTAACAAATTGTCAAAAACTATAATTCGATCGTAACTATATAATTATAGTTTTTTAGTTTTAGAAAGTTCCATATTATTTTATTAATAACATTTTCTCTTTTAGATAAATCCCTGAATTCGTTCTTAAAGTATAAATATATACCCCAGAATTCATATGCTTTGCATCCCATTGATGTGTATAGTTTCCTGGGCTTAGATTGGGGAAACTCTTTTTGTAAACTTCTTGGCCAAGTGCATTGAATATTTTGAGTTCTACATTTGATAATTGGGCTACTGAAAATGGAATTGTTGTGTATGGATTAAAAGGATTAGGTATATTTTGTCCCAATGAAAAAGCATTTGGAATATTATTATTATCAATATCAAGATCTACTATGCAATCTAATCCATCATTTAAAAATTCATTGCAGGTTAGATCATACTCTCCATCTTCTCCATCATCACAATTATTATTATTGATATATGGCAAATAAAACAATTGTCCCTCTGAATTATAGAAGTCTATACAATTCAATCCACAATCATAGATACAATTTCCGCTATTGCAAGTATCGCAACTACATCCTGATTCAGCAATATCACATTCTGAAATAGTTATCGTAAAACTTTCTGATAAAGGACTTTCATCTCCATTGGGATATAGAGCAGATATATTATAAGTATAGGTATTTCCTGATTCAACAGTATCATCCTGATATTCAAAATTTTCTAATCCTGAATCAATAAGTATTCCATCCCTGTATATATTGTAAGTCACCTCAGGACTAGAATAGTTTAATTTGGCTCTGATTCCCCATTCTCCATCAGAAATCAAAGGGTCATTTAATGTTGGTACTATATCAGCCCAATTACTCCAATTGTTACCAAGAAATATTTTGCTTTGTGAACTAGGAATAGATGTTGGGTCGTAACCTACAGCATAGTTTTCGCTTAAGCTTTGAGCAATGATAAAGCTGCCATAAAAAGTCCAATTATTCACGTCTATTCCTACCCATGCATGTTCGGAAAGATCGAGCTCAAAATTTTCATTTAAGAGTAAAATGGACAATTCATCTTCATAATCAGGTTCGACATTATAGTTGGATCCAAAAGAGCTAAATCCAGCAATTTTCCCATCAAATGCTCCAAAAACATATATATATATTGAATCTACTATAGATGTGCCGGCAGTATAAATTTCAGTTCCAGCCCATGCATCTTGGTTTTGTATTTCATCAAGCACAATAAAATGATCTGGACTAAAAATTCCATTATCATAAATAAAATCTCCAGTGCCAGAAACATTTAAATCATTCCATAAAATATATACATTATTACTATTTAAATATCCAGTTACTCCGCTTGGAGCGATTGGATTGAAGGTCGATTTTTTATAAATATTAATGTCATCAATATACAAGCCGTTGCCTTGTGCATTTTCAACTTGGTTGTTGTAATGGTTTCCATCGTATAAAGTTTGAAATCTAAATTGAATATTTTTTCCTGCAAAGGAAGATAAATCCATCAATGTATTCCCATCGAATGCATCGCCAGCATTGTATGTATCCCAACTTAAATATCCAGGTCTATCAGTATCGCAATAATCATATAATTGATCAACCCATGATGATCCTGAAGTAGTCATGGCATTGATTCCAGAATTATTATCAGCATCATTAAAGAAATATTGAGTATCTTCATCAGATATCTCAATATTATCAATCTGTAATCCAGTAAGTGAAGCATCGTCTCCAACAGACCATCCTACATCAGAGTAAAAAGCAAAGCGTATTTTTATTGTTTGATTTGCATAGTTACTTAAATCAAAAGATACATTATGCCAATCTTGAATATCTCCCCAACCAGGCATACCATCAAAACCATTAGATAAGGAACCATACCCACATTGGAAATCATATGGGTCGTCACCTTCAATAACAGTCCATGTCATTCCATTATCGATAGATATTTGCACATTAGCTTGATCCCAGCCATCTGCACATGTTCCTGCAACATTCACATTGTTAAAGTCTTCTATAGCCCACTTCATATCTGCTGTTAATATTGCATTTGTCCCAATAGTTATTTCAGGAGTATCTAAATACTGATACCAATTATCAAGATAGCCATTGTCTTCTTCGTTTCCGCACCACCAATTATTACCATTGTTTAAAATAGAATTGTAATCTGAAATATGCCATGCTGATTCATTTACATCTCTAACTGAAACTATATAGTAATCAGCTAAATAAAGGGATTCGTCTACACCAGGTGTAAAAGGATTGTCTTCTTGGCTAAAATCAGGCATATTGCAATTTAATGAAAAAGAGTATTGTAAAATTTCCCCATCTACTAAATTAGGCAAGGTTATTTGTTCAGAATACAAGCTATGAGTAGTAAGCTCTCCGGAATTATTGTCATCAGGAGAATTATAGCTGTATGTGGGTGAACTATAACTTTCAGTGGTTAATTGCCAACCATTGCTACTATCTTGATACCAATCATCAGTATTGCTTTCAAAATCAATTTCAATAATAGATTCGTTATTACGATTTTGAGAAAATTCTTTTTTTATTATAGTTCGAGCATCGTTCTGTTCCCTTAAAATAGTTTTGCTAGATAAAAGTGAAATGAAAATGCTTATTGTTATATATATTATTTTAAAATTCATATGTCTATATATTTTATACAGCCTAAATTTACCGTAAGTTTCATAATAAAAACATATCAAAGAAAGTTATGCAGTATTTTTTTTCAACAAATATTTTAGATGATAAGATAATTTTATCAAAAGAAGAGTCTAGACATTGCATTGGTGTTTTGAGATATAAAGAGCAAGATTATATAACTATTGTAGATGGTTTTGGAAATCGTTTTGAATGTCAAATTACTAATGCAAATAAAAATAAAGTAGAGGCAGAGATTGTTAATAGTTTTTTAAATAATAATGAAAAAGAGTTCTATATACATATTGTCATTTCTCCCACAAAAAGTAATCAGAGAACAGAATGGTTTATTGAAAAAGCTATTGAAATTGGTGTTGATGAAATCTCATTTATTACATGTGCCAATTCTGAACGTCGAAAAATCAACTTAGATAGAATGAATAAAATTGCATTAACAGCAATGAAGCAATCCCTCAAGAGTGTACTGCCTAAAATAAATGGGTTAAGATATTTTGAGACTGTGATTGATGATGTTGCTCAAGCTAGTAAATATATTGGATATTTAGGTGATTCAAAAGGTCCGTATTTAAGCCGTTTGGCATCTAAGAATAATAGTTATTGTTTGTTTATTGGACCAGAAGGCGATTTTACTCAAGATGAGTTTGAATATGCTGTGGAAAAAGATTTTATATCTATATCCTTAGGTGATAGCAGGTTAAGAACTGAAACGGCGGGGATTGCAGGCTGTTTAATTCTAAATGAGATTAATATATGAATCAAATAAAGAACCATGAAAAATGGATGAAATATGCATTATCAGAAGCTATAAGGGCATATGATAATGATGAAGTTCCAGTAGGAGCTGTGATTATTAAAGATGAATCTATTATTGCTAAAGGCTACAACCAAAAAGAGTTGTTAAAGGATGCTACTGCACATGCTGAAATTATCGCAATAACATCAGCAGCAAATCATTTGCAAAATTGGAGATTGAATGATTGCATTATGTATGTTACTATGGAGCCATGTGCAATGTGTGCAGGTGCAATTATAAACTCCCGAATTAAAGCAGTATATTTTGGAGTTTATGATCAAGGTGCAGGCTGCTGTGGATCATTATATCAAATTTGTCAAGATCCTCGAATGAATCATCAGACAATTATTAGAGGTGGAATTTTAGAGCATGAATCAAAAATGTTGCTGCAGGACTTCTTCAAGCTAAAAAGAAAACCTAACCTTCAATAAATTATATTTTTTTATTAAATTATTGAATATAATTATTCTATAAATACATCGTTAAAAACAAAATAACTTAGGCTAGATTTATGGAGAGGTGTCTGAGTGGCTTAAGGTGCACGCTTGGAAAGCGTGTGTAGATGAAAATCTACCGGGGGTTCAAATCCCTCCCTCTCCGCACTGATTTTGATGAAAAAAAACATTATTTACATATTACTATTACAAGTCCTATTTTCAATTAATCAATTGAAAATAGGAACGATATATACTGTTGAGGGTCATGTTCAAATAATTTCTACTGATAATAATATTGGTGCTCACAAAGCTATTGTTGGGAAGAGTATTTATTCTAATGATATTATTAGAACAACTAGCAATGCAAAGTGTAAAATTATATATGATGATAAGAAAACGATGTTAATCCTAGACCCATCTTCTGAATTAAAATTGTCAGATACAAAAAAAAGTCGTTCTATTCATATTAATTATGGTTCTGCATATTTAAGAAATGTATCTAAGAATCAGAAAAGAATGATGATATTTACTGAATCAAATGAAATAAAAATTCTTAATGCTCAAGTATGGATGAATTCAATTGTTGGCGGAGGTGACGAAATATATGTGATATCAGGACAAGTAGAGGTCTTTAATTATAAAAATAAGAATAAGGGCAAGATAGTTAAAGACTATGTGCTTCATTCATATAAAGATGGTTTTTTTGAAAGTATATCATTTTCTATGAAAGATATCCCCGATTATGTTGAAGATAAAAGATTTCTATCTTTTAATCAGAGTTTAAACCCGTTTAAATTTAATGTTCAAGATATTGATTATAGGCCACATGATTTAATTCCTCTTTTTGGGATTGGTAGATGGACATATAGAACTTCTATATCGCCTAAAGGATTAGGGATTGACTTGAATGCTGGTGTTGCAGATATTGCAAATGTTCAGTATAATAAAATTGGCATATATCCAAGATATCATTCAGAAAATCTTAAACTAAAATTCAACTTAGATGCATATTTAGGTCCTAGTAATAGTCTTAATGCAATTGATGATTTTACAGATATTTTAAATTACCTATCATATCTGCAGGTTTCAAACTCAAGCAATAATTTTATTTTTCAAATGGGGAGTATACATGGATTAACATTTGGACATGGTAACATACTAAAAGAATATTCTAATATGCTTGACTATCCTAGGAATAAAAAAGTTGGTGCATACTTGTTTTGGAGAACAAATAATAGAGATATATCCTTAGACATATTTACCTCCAGCATTAAAGAATTTACTCGAGGTGGAGGACTGTTTGGTATGCATGCTTCATTATTTATTTCTAAGTATTTTCCGCTTACTTTGGGATTCAGTTATGTTCAAGATTTAAATCAGTTTTCTGGCTTAGAAGATTTCATTGAAGACCAAGAGGCATTAAATGCTACTTCTGATTGGGAAAGATCTGTAAAAGGAATGGGATTTGATTATACATTTGATTTATTTAACAACTTCTTTTTTGATGGTTATTTATTTGGAGAAGCTGTAGGTATATTTTTCCCTAAAACAGTCTATTATATTAGAGATGATATTACATTTGAAAGTGAAGAAGGTTTTTCTGATTATCAAAATTTGTCAGCAGACTTAAAATTAGAAAGAGGAGGAACTTGGGAGCTTATCAATGGATTTAAATTAAAGTATAGAAATAATTGGGATATAAAAGCATCATTTAATTTAGCTTCAGCAATACATATGCCACAGTATTTTGGTTCAACATATGAGTTTGAACGAGTGCGATATAATCAAGGCATATTTAAGGCTACTGCAGGTGCTGATGATATTACTGATATGTTTGCAGATTTTGGCTATTCATTGGATTCTACAGATGTAGAAATTGATAAATTTTTATTTCCAAAAGAAATATATATGATGTTTAATTCATCTCAGATAAAATTCCCTGCTGTTGGAGGTGCAATTGACTTAACATATCATTTTCGAGAAATTGTAGATTTGAATATGAGTATATCATATTATACGGAGATGGCTGATGAAGGTTTAGAGCAAGATAGTTTTTATAATTATCATTTCAGTGCAGACTTGCTAGATAATGTTTTTGAAGGAGTGTCTGAAGCTAGATTGTATTATACTCAATTTTTTACGAATGACCCCTTTAGTGGTGCATATAGTGAAAACTTACTTAGAGGAGCTAAAATTGGGGTTAAGCTATGGAAAAATATTTCTTTATTAGTAGATGTTCATGATGTATTTTACGACATTGATTTAGCAGATTTGAATTATAGTGTAGATTTGGTTAGGACAATAACAGCGGAACTGGAATTTAGGTTTTAATGAAGATTGAATTTAAAGCATTTACATCAATATTAGTAGGTATGACCTTGATTGGTTTGGGTATAGGATTTCTTGTAGGCTTTTACATTCCTAATATTCTTTCCAATATTTATTGGGTATATTTGTCTGCTCCCATATTAGGTTTGGGAAGTGGATTTGTAATGTATGGAGCATTATTCGAGGATAGGAAATAGTTTTGTCTAGTAAAAAAGAAATAGATATTAAATCTTTATCCAAACAATTAGAATCTTTAATAGATATCACAGGTGAAAGCTGTGGTCCCATATTAATTAATGAATTAAAAGCGAGGATAGATAAAACAGTTGATCTTTTTAATAAAGATGTTGATGAAATATTAACTTCAGTGTTCAATCTTTATCATAGTAGGAGAAATCGTTGCAAAAAAAAAATAAGTAGTAAAGAAACTGATGATTTTGAAGTAAAGGAGACAGTTTCTCCTGAATTCATTAAATCATATGAAAAAAAAAGTAAAAATAAATTATAGAAGGATATATTCTGTGCTAGATGGGGCGTTAGCGGTTCCCTGTAACCTGAAATCCGCTTTAGCAGGATTTAATTCCGAGGGGCGGGTTTAGCTGTCTTTGTTTAATTTAGTAAGCGGTGTTGATGTATTCAGCTTTGCGCAATGTATTTATATTAAATCCCGTCAGGTCTGGAAGGAAGCAGCGGTAGGTATTATTTGCATGTGCCGTAAATTCCTGATGCTGAGCTGGCTGCTAATGATGATAGATGATAGAGGATTCAACCTTCGGTGCACAGAATAGCAAATTATGACAGATAATTATATAGTTTTATCTAGGAAATGGCGACCTCAATCATTTAATGATGTTGTGGGTCAATTGCATGTTACTCAAACATTGCAAAATGCATTAAAACAAAATAGATTGGGCCATGGATATTTATTTACAGGTTCTAGAGGTGTAGGTAAGACTTCAGTGGCACGAATTTTATCAAGAGCTATTAATTGCACCGAATCGACAGATGCAAATCCATGTAATAAATGTAGTTTGTGTATTGATATTCTGAATGGTAACAATTTTGATGTTGTAGAATTAGATGGAGCTTCTAATAGAGGTATAGATGAAATTAGAGATTTGAGAGAATCGGTAAAGTATGCTCCTTCATCTGGAAAATATAAAATATATATAATTGATGAGGTCCATATGCTTACAAAAGAAGCATTTAATGCACTTTTAAAAACTCTTGAAGAGCCTCCTAGTCATGTTTTATTTGTTTTAGCAACAACAGATCCTCATAAAATACCTCAAACCATACTATCGAGAACTCAAAGATTTAATTTTAAAAGGATATCAATTGATAATATAAATAATTATTTATCTAAAATTTTGAATAAAGAGGGTAAAGTATTTGATGATGCAAGCTTGCGATTAATATCTAAGAAGGCTGATGGAAGTATGAGAGATGCATTAAGTTTATTAGATCAAGTAATTGCATATTGCGATGATGAAATAAGTGTTGAAACCGTTTCTGAAGCAATAGGCCTCATTGATTCTATTGTTTATTCTAAACTGCTCTTTTTTATTTTAAAATCAGATTTATCTGAAATACTAAATATTATTAATAATTCATTATCAGTAGGACATTCGATAAATGATTTTACTAATGGTTTTATCGATTTTTTAAATAGATGTATGCACTTTTACTTAAAAGATGATAAAGATGAAATATTTTTTGATAAACAAGTAAAATCTTTTCTAAAAAAAATTGAAAATAGCTTAGATATTGAATTTATTATTCAGGTTTTAGATTCCATGCTACAATTCCAAAATAAATTAAAATTTTTAAATCAACCTATGATTGCTTTAGAAGCTCAATTTATTAAATTAGCATATTTAAATAAACAATCTAATGCTTTTTCTAATGAAAATGAAATATTCCCTGAGTTTAAAAAAAA
Organism: Fidelibacterota bacterium; assembly: GCA_002701525.1. Classification (GTDB taxonomy): domain Bacteria; phylum Fidelibacterota; class Marinisomatia; order SCGC-AAA003-L08; family D37C17; genus SCGC-AAA003-L08. Next base: position 8,267 of record NZVQ01000047.1, read on the forward strand.
TGATGATCAAGCTAGTCAAAGTGTTAAAAAAGTAGAAAAACAAGTTTCTAATGATCAACTCTATGTTCGTGAAAAAGAAAATGATGATCAAACTAGTCAAAGTGTTGAAAAAGTAGAAGAACAAGTTTCTAATGAAGAGACCTCTGTTTCTGAAAAAGAAAATAATGATCAAGCTAATCAAAAAAAAGATATAGTAAAGCTCCAAGCGGATAATAAAGAAGAATCAGATAAACTTAATATGGAGGACAAGTCTAATTCAGATACTCAAAACAATAGTGCTGAAAACAAATCTGTTGCTTTAATTACACTAGATAGTATTAATGAAAAATGGGCTGCAATCATTAGTTTAATTCAAGATAAGAATCCTAAAACATCAAGTTTTCTAAATAATGTAGTAGTTGAAAGTTTTGAAAATAAAAAATTGACTTTGTCAATATTGAATGGTTCTCAGTTTCATATAAATAGCTTAGAGAATGATATAAATATTATAAATGACTCGTTTTCAGAATGTTTGGGAGATGTAGTTAATGTACATTTTCAAATTAAATCTGATGATAATTTTGTATCAGATAAAGAAAGTAAGCCTAAACAGCATCCATTGATTGATAAAGCAATAGATTTATTAGATGGTGAAATAATAAAATAAACTTAAATTAGGAGAAAAGAATGTTTCCAAAAGGTGGAATGGGCAATCTTATGAAGCAAGCTAAAGAAATGCAATCTAAGATGGCTAAAGCAAAAGAAGAAGTTAAGTTGTTGACTGATGAAGCTAGTTCTGGCGGTGGATTAGTCAAGATTTGTATTAATGGTGAAAAGCAAATAACATCAGTGACTATTGATGAAGAAGTGCTTAAAGAGGATAAGGAAGTAGTAGAAGATTTAGTGCTAGTTGCGATAAATGAAGCTATTAATAAGATTGATAAGCAAATTGAAGATAAAATGAATTCCGTAACAGGAGGTATGTTGGGCGGGGGATTCCCAGGACTTTAATGAGTGCTCTTCCTAAAACTTTAGAGAAAATTATAGATTCCTTGTCAAGTTTACCTGGAATAGGTAGGAAAACAGCTCAAAGGTTAGGTATGTATATGATGAAAATGGACGATGATTTTATATCAGAATTTGCATCAGCATTAGTTGATATGAAAGACAATATATACTCCTGCTCCAAATGTAATAACTTTTGTGAATCAGACATTTGTAATATTTGCTCTGATCCTAATAGGAATATGAATATGATTTGTGTAGTTGAAAATCCATCAGATATAATTTTATTTGATAATACTGGGTTCAATGGCTCTTTTCATGTTTTAGGTGGATTATTATCACCTCTAGATGGAATTTCTCCAGAGGATTTATCAATAGATTCGTTAATTTCTAGATTAGATGGTGTTGAGGAAGTTATTATTGCGATAGGCACTAGTGTTGAAGCTGAAACAACATCACTATACTTGGTTAATTTATTAAAATCCCATAATATGAAAATTTCGCGTTTATCTCAAGGCTTGCCTGTTGGAGGACAGTTAGAATATATTGATCAAGCAACACTCGAAAAATCTTTTACAGAAAGAGTTGCAATCAATTGATTAAAAAGTATATCCCAAATATTTTAACATTGTTTCGAATATTTTTAGTTCCTGTTTTTATTTTTCAATTATTAGTAATACATGATTATTTTGCGGCACTTTTAGTTTTTGCACTCGCATCTATATCTGATTGGGCTGATGGCTATTTTGCTAGGAAATTTAATGTTGCTAGTGATTTTGGAGCTTTTTTTGATCCATTAGCAGATAAGTTTTTAGTTTTATCAGCATTTATATCATTTTTATATATAGAATCATTGTCAAGTATTGGTAGTGTAGAGTTATGGATGGTTATTATCATTGCTTTTAGAGACTTATCAATAACAATTTTAAGGATAATTATTAATTCCAAGGGAAATTATAAATTAATCACAACAAATGTAGCAAAGATAAAAACAGCATTTCAATTAATATCAATAAATTTTATTTTATTAACTCTTATTGTTTCAAGTTATTTTGAATTTATTTATTACTTAATGGTTGTTACGACAGGAATTACATTTTATACAGGATTTCATTATTATTATAGTAATGCTAAACAACTGTCTAGTATTTTATTTAATAAATGATTTTTTTCTCATCATTATTTAACACATTTTTTTTTAGTGGAAATAGCCCTATCGCCCCAGGGACGGCAGGTAGTTTTTCTGCTCTATTATTCTGGTGGTTGTTTTTGCCTTCGTATGAAGTAAGGTTAGTTTTTTTAATATTATTTATATTTATAAGTTGTTTTACTATATCATTTGATTTGCAACTAAATAATATTAAAGATCCTCAATATATAGTTATTGATGAAGTTATAGGACTATGGATTGCATTGTTTTTTATTCCATCAAATGATTTTATCAATATGATTTTAGCATTTATTATATTTCGATTATTGGATATATTAAAACCTTCAATCATAAATAGGGTTCAAAATATTAAAGGTGTATCGGGGGTATTATTAGATGATATTGTTTGTGGCTTTATAACATCAATGTTATTGATTGGAATGATAAATATATGAATGCTTGTATTATTACGATAGGTAGTGAGCTCCTTGATGGAACTAGGCTTGATACAAATTCGAAATGGATAACTGAAAAGATTGCTGGCTATGGAGTTGTAGCTCAGAAGATAGTTTCTATTAGAGATAATGAACTAGATATATGCGATGCTATTTCTGAAACTATTGATAGATACACTTTTATATTTATAACAGGAGGTTTAGGGCCTACTCATGATGATATTACCATAGAGTCTTTCAAAAAAGTCTTTCAGTTAAATTCTAGAATTGATAGTAATTATATAAAAGAAATAGAACAAAAATTTCTTGTTAGAAATATTGTAATGCCTAAAATGAATCAAAATCAAGCAGTAGTCTTAGATGGAGCAGATATTATTGATAATCCTATTGGAACTGCACGAGGAGTTTATTATCAGCATTCTAAATCCAAATTTTTTATTATGCCAGGTGTTCCAAGTGAAATGTATAGGATGATGGATGATATAATATTGCCTAATTATATAGGTAAGCCTATTGAATTGAGATACAGAACAATACGCACTTCAGGTATAGCTGAGAGTCGATTATCAGAAAAGATTGAAAATTTAATGTCCCTTCATTCCAAAGATTTTGATTTTTCTTTCTTGCCAAGCTATAAAGGGGTAGACTTTATATTAAAAGCAATTAAGGAGAATGCAGAACTTGACAAAGTTGCTGATGAATTCTATTCTGAAATGAGTCCATATTCTTTTGGGTATGAAAATGACTCATTTATAGAATTTATTATAGGTAAGCTTTCTGAAAATCAATTTACAATATCATTAGCGGAATCTTGTACAGGAGGTTTTTTAGGAAAGATATTTACAGATATTCCGGGTAGTTCTGAAGTTTTTAAAGGTGGAGTGGTAGCATATTCTAATTCTATTAAAGTAAATCAGTTAAATGTGTCGAATGAAAAGTTAGATCGTTATGGTGCTGTGAGTTCTGAAGTTGCAAAAGAAATGGCTCAAAATGTTATGCATATATTTAAATCAACGATAGGGCTGTCTATTACAGGTATCGCAGGTCCATTAGGAGAATCTAACAATAAGGATGTTGGTTTAGTATATATTGCTCTTGCATTTAAAAATATATGTATCTGTAAAAAATTTAATTTTAATTTAAATAGAGATTTGAATAGAAAATTGTCATGCTATACTGCTCTTAATATGATAAGGAAAGTAATTGAAGAATAATAAACAAAGAATATTTATAGGTTTAGATTTGTCAGGCTATTTAATGGATACAATCCCTATGATCAAAAGTACAATTGTTGATAATAAGAAATTGATTAGTTGGGTTAGTGGCAGAAATTTACACTTAACATTGTCTTTTATAGGTTCAATTGACATTGAAAGTTTAGATAAATTAAAAGAAGCTCTGAATAATATTTCAACATTTAAATCTTTTAATATGATAATTAATAATACAGGCTCATTTCCATCATTTGAAAAACCAAGGATAATATGGTTAGATATTAAAGAAGGCCGTAATGAATTAACTAACATCCAAAATAAAATTGAAAAAATAGCAAGCCCATTTAAAGAAAATCAAAAACCTGAAAACTTTGTTCCGCATATTACAATCGGCAGGATTAAAGATTTTAATAAAAATATAAATTTAGATTTATCTACATTTTCGAATGCTGTATATTCAGATATAAAAATTCCGGTAAAAACAATATATTTGTTTAAAAGCCAATTGTTAGATGCTGGTGTTGAGTACTCAGTAATATCTAAATACTCATTAAAATAATCAAACATGGAGTTCCAATAAAATGAGCAAAACCAATAAAAATAAAAATTTAGAATTATCAATCCAACAAATCATTAAAGATCATGGAACTGAAGCTATAATGCGATTAGGTGAAAGACCTAAAAGCAATATCAAGACAGTGTCTACTGGCTCTCTATCTTTAGATGAATGCCTAGGTGGAGGTATTCCAGAAGGTAGAATTATAGAGATATATGGACCTGAATCTTCAGGGAAAACAACACTTACATTACATGTTATTGCTGAATCTCAAAAAGAAGGTGGTCTTGCAGCCTTTATTGATGCAGAACATGCTTTAGATCCTTTGTATGCTAAGAAATTAGGTGTTGATACTGATAATTTATTATTATCTCAGCCAGATAATGGCGAGCAGGCATTAGATATTGTTGAAAAGTTAGTGCAAAGTGGAGCTGTAAATATAATAGTGGTTGATTCGGTAGCAGCATTGGTTCCTAAAGCAGAGCTTGATGGGGACATGGGGGATTCTCATATGGGACTTCAAGCAAGATTAATGTCTCAAGCACTTAGAAAGCTCACTGGTAGTATTAAAAAATCAAAAACAACGGTTATTTTCATTAATCAACTTAGACAAAAAATTGGAGTTATGTTTGGCAGCCCAGAAACAACTACAGGTGGTCAAGCTTTGAAATTTTATACATCAGTTCGTCTTGATATAAGGAGAATAGGTCAATTAAAGGATGGAGACTCTGTTGTAGGCAATAGAACTAGGGTAAAAGTGGTTAAAAATAAAATAGCTCCACCATTTAAAATGACCGAGTTTGATATAATGTATGGTTTAGGTATATCTAAAGAAGGGGATTTGCTTGATCTAGCATTGAAAGCTGATATCGTAAAGAAAACAGGTGCATGGTATTCCTTTGATGATAATAAGATAGGCCAAGGTCGAGAAAATGTTAAGATCAATTTAAAAGAAGATGAAAAGTTATATTCAGCAATTGAATCTCAAGTTAAGAGTTTTTTAGGTTCTGATGAAGAAGCATAAATATTTCAGTTTAAATGTTTGATTTAGATTGTACGGCAATTGAAAAATATGTAATTGTTCCATTTTCAATAGAATGGTGGCAGACTAACATCCTCTGCATGCTAGGTATTGTTATCCTCTTATTTATATCAAAATCATTAAGCAAATCTCAGTTGATAAAAATGACTTATTTTATTGGGTTTCTACTGTGTTTTAGAGTTGTTTTTATGCAGTTGTATCAAATGCAAATAGATATATGGACATTTGAAAAAAGCATTCCAATTCATTTATGTGGGCTTTCTTCAATATTATCTGGTTTGGTTATGTTCCGGAATAATCAATTAGCATATGAGTGCTTATTTTATTGGGGACTAGGAGGTGCTCTCCAATCTTTTTTAACACCTGAGCTGAACTTAGGAAATAAAGATTTAATTTTATATCTAGATTATTTTATAAGCCATAGTGGCATTATATTCTCAGCATTATATTTAACACTTATATTAGGAATGCGTCCAAGGCAAAGATCATGGTTTAAAGTGTTTTTATATTCACAGCTGCTAATTCCTGTAATTGGATTTGTAAACTTTTTAATTAATTATTTGATTGTTAACGATATAATAAGTCATTGTGCAATAATTGTAGATGGTGCTATTGAAGGTGCTGCGAACTATATGTACTTATTTCAAAAACCAATGGCAGATAATCCTCTGTTGATTGGTGATTGGCCTTATTATATTGTTGGGATTGAATTTTTTGCATTGATTAATTTTTGGTTGCTTTATCAACCTGTGAAATTATTAAAAAAGTAATTTATTTATAGCAATATCAGACTGAATTAAAATAAATTTAGTTATAAACTTAGGGACTATATCTAACGATGAAGAATGCTGTCTACATAATTTTAATATTTGGTATTTCTATTTCTCAATTTAATTATAAAAAAATTAACACATCAGGAACGATGGGTTCCTCAACTATTAATGGAGAAATATACAACCAAGTTTCTATTCGGCCTGAAATTCCAATTGGAAGATTGGGCATTGGATTAGATATCTATTTATATTTTAATGATCAAGGTATTTATAAAGGGAATTGGGATTTTCAAGATGGAGAAACTTCTTACAAAACAATAATCGATAAAATATACTATATAAGATGGGGTCAGCCTGGAGAACCGTTATATTTTAGAGTAGGAGCTTTAAACCAAATTTCTTTAGGAAATGGAATTTTAGTAAAAAATTATTCAAATACTATGCAATATCCAGAAGTAAGAAGGATTGGGTTAGATTGCCGAATGCAAATTGGGAACAGAGTGAATTTAGATATAGTACATAGTGATTTTAAGAATTTAGTGCCAGGTGTTTTAGGCCTTAGGTTGGGATATGATATGTCTTCTCGAATTGAATATGGTCTTTCTATTGTTGGAGATGGTAACCAATATGCAGGCTTATCAGATAGAGATAAAGATAATGTACCTGATGCCTTAGACGATTTTCCTGATGATAAGTCTTGGAGGTTAGATACAGATGGTGATGGTCTTGCAGACCATGATGTTTTGGAGTTTGATGTTGATGGAGATGGCTTAGATAATTTTTATTGGGATGCGGTAGCAAATGAGTATGTTGATTATACTGATGAAGAATTGCAATTATTGCAAAATATTTATGGAGATAGAATTGATAAAGATTTGTCTCCAACTAATATAAAATCTGTATTTTCTCTTGAAGATAATAAAGCTCCTATTTATGGCTATGCATTAGATTTTTCTTTTAAACTTAATCGCAAAATTTCTTTATATGGCCAATATGCTGTTTTAGACAATAATGGTTGGGGTTTTTCGTTTCCTGCAATTTATGGAAAGATGGGGCCTCTGAAATTGAGAGCTGAATATAGACAGTGCTCAGATCAATTCATGTATTCATATTGGGATAGGTCTTATGATTTGACTAGAGCAAATGTAAGTGGTGATGAGATAATTACCAAAAGTGATAAACTCTTAAGTTTAAGTGCAATGCAGGGTTATTATGTAGATATGTCTTCTGATTTATTTGGTTATATTTGGATGATTGCTTCATATCAAGATTTGTATAGTGAAAGTAGTAGAAATAAAAGTTTTCAATTTGATATGAATATAAATACAGAGAAAATCCCAAAATTAGAAGTGGCTAAGGTGTTCTATCAAAGGAGTAATGATGAAAATATTTTTGATTTTAAAAACCCTTCTCCTTCAACGGTTTATGGTTATGATGTTGGATTTAAAGTATCTAAAGGTATGACTATGGTTTATAAAAATAGAATGACATATAAAACAGATGCTAGCGGAGAAATTGTATCTGTTCCAATAATGCAAATAGAAACTCAGATGAAATTTTGATAAAGTCTAAAGACATAAGAAAACAATTTATTGATTTTTTTAAAGACAAGGAGCATTCCTTTGTAAGGAGTTCATCTGTTGTGCCGATGGATGATCCTACTTTATTATTTACAAATGCAGGGATGAATCAGTTTAAGCCATATTTCCTTAATCTAGAGGCTCCAAAAACTTTGAGAGCAGCTAATTCCCAAAAATGTATAAGAGTTAGTGGTAAACACAATGATTTAGATGAGGTTGGTGTAGATAGCTATCATCATACATTTTTTGAGATGTTAGGGAATTGGTCATTTGGTGATTATTATAAGAAGGAAGCTATTCAATGGGCATGGGAGTTGCTTACGGATGTTTGGAAGCTAGATAAAAATAGATTGTGGGTTACTGTATATAAAGATGATGATGAATCAAAAGAACTTTGGATTAATAATACTGATATTGATTCTAGTAGGGTTTTAAAATTTGGCAATAAAGATAATTTTTGGGAAATGGGTGAGACTGGTCCATGTGGACCTTGTACAGAAATACATTATTATACAGGTGATAACATTAATGATCAGGAACCGAAAGGTGTCAATTTAGAGCATGAATATAGGGAGATTTGGAATTTAGTATTTATTCAATATAATAGATTAGAAAATGGAGATTTAGAGGACCTGCCTCAGAAACATGTGGACACAGGAGCAGGATTCGAACGATTAGTAGCTATATTGAATGGTACAGACTCAAATTATGAAACAGATTTATTTTTACCCATTATTGAAAAAATAGAAAATGAGACTGGAAAAGATTTTTCATTTAAGGATGGTGTTTGTCATCAAGTTATAGCAGATCACTTGAGAATGCTTTCTTTTTCAATAGCTGATGGTGCATTACCTTCTAATGAAGGTCGAGGATATGTTTTAAGAAGAGTTTTAAGGCGAGCTGCAAGGTATGGGCGAATGCTAGATATGGATACTCCATTTATATTCTCTCTAGTTGACACACTTGTAGATATAATGGGAGATTCGTATCCTGAGTTAAAAGAAAAACAATCTCATATTCAAAAAGTTATCTATTCAGAAGAGTCATCTTTTAATGAGACGCTAGACAGAGGGATTGAAATTTTCAATAAAATAATTGATCAAATGTCTGGTGATATTATATCTGGAACAGATGCATTTAAATTATATGACACATATGGGTTTCCACTAGATTTAACTCAATTGATGGCAAGGGAAAAAGGTTATTCTGTTAATATCAAAGAGTTTGATTTATGTATGGAAAAGCAGCGAAGTCAAGCTAGAAAATCTAATAAATTTAAAACAGTATCAAACGATGAATCTGATTGGGTTGAAATTTCTAAAGGAGACAGTTCTAAGTTTGTTGGATATGAAAATAGTGAGTCCAAAAGTAAAATTCGAAAAATTAGAATTTCAGATGACAATCTTGATATAGTTTTAGATGTTACTCCATTTTATGCTGAGGCTGGTGGTCAAATTGCAGATACAGGTGTTTTTGAATTTGAAGGTAAATTGATTTGTCGGGTTATCGATGTTCAGAAAAATGGTAATGAAATTGTTCATTTTTGCAAAAAGGAAAAATATTTTTCGAGCATTGAAGAATTAGATGTAGATATAGATGTTAAAATAGATGTCGAAAGAAGAAATTCTATTCGATTGAATCATACATCAACACACTTGCTACATAGTGCTTTAAGGAACATTGTGGGAGACCATGTACAACAGGCGGGTTCATTAGTTTCAGATGAAAAACTTCGTTTTGATCTTACTCATTATGAAAAAATAAAAGCAAGTCAGATTAAACAAATTGAGGATAGTATCAATCAAATAATTAGGGAAAATAGACCTTTAAATACCACATTAGAGAGTTTTGATTCAGCTAAAGAAAATGGGGCATTAGCTTTGTTTGGAGAAAAATATGAGGATGAAGTTAGAGTAGTAAGCATTCCAGGCTTTTCAAAAGAATTGTGTGGAGGAACTCATGTTCAGAAAACAGGAGATATAGGTGCTTTTAAAATAGTATCTGAAAGTTCTCTATCTACAGGGGTAAGGCGAATTGAGGCCATTACAGGAATGAAGTATTTAGATTTTGTAGATCAGAAGTTGGAAATTTTGAGTACATTGAAGGATCTATTGAATTGTTCAGATTTAGAAATCGCTGAAAAAGTAGACTCAATAATCTCTGATAATAAGAAATTAGAAAATAAACTTAATTCTTTTCAGCAGGAGAGTAATAAAAAAGTTTTCAAGGAGCTTTTGTCTAGCATAAACTTAGAAAAAGAAGTCAATCTAGTTGTCAAAAGGATAGACGGTGTATCAGACTTGCGAAATTTGGGTGATATTTTTAAAGGTGAGATTAAGAAAAAAGGGATTTTGGTAATAGGGTCAATTTTAAATGACAAACCAAATGTCATGGCTGCAGTAACTGACAATCTAATTGACGATTTAGATGCAATAACTATTGTCAAGTATGTTGGAAAAATAATTGACGGTGGAGGTGGTGGGCGACCTGGGTTAGCAACTGCAGGTGGCAAGGATAAAGCAAAATTAGATGAAGCTTTAGAGAAGTTAGAAATATTTATAAAAGATAAGGTTAATTATGAAGAATAATAACATTGTAAAAACTATTTTTGATAAAAGTGTTGATGGAAAAACTGGATATATTTTACCTAAGTTAGATGTCCCTAGTATACCATTGGAGCAGCATATTGATAAAAAATTATTAAGATCTGAAGTTTCAAATATGCCGCAACTAACTGAACCTGAAGTGGTAAGGCATTTTGTAAATTTATCAGTTAAAAATCATCATGTTGATAAAGATTTTTATCCACTAGGTTCATGTACTATGAAATATAATCCTAAAATAAATGATTCTATAGCCTCTATGGTAGGATTTTCAGGTATGCATCCTGAACAATTAGAAAGCTCATCTCAAGGTGCCTTGAAATTGATATTTTCATTGCAGGAGATGATGTTGAAAATAACCGGTATGGATTCGGTGACATTGCANCCTAGTGCTGGTTCTCAGGGAGAATTTGTTGGTATTTTAATGATGAAGAAATATCATGATAGACAAAATAATGATAAAGATCATATTATAATTCCAGAAACAGCACATGGAACAAATCCTGCATCAGTTATTCTAGGAGGCTTTAAAACGGTTCAAGTGATTACTGATAGCAGAGGNAGGGTAGATATTGAAGATTTAAAATCAAAAATCAATTCTAAGACAGCGGGAATGATGTTNACTCAACCTAATACATTAGGTTTATATGAAGATGAAATATTAGAGATAACTAGTTTAATTCATGATGTAGACGGTTTGATGTATATGGACGGTGCAAATTTAAATGCCTTAGTTGGTTTGTGTTATCCTAAAGCTATGGGGTTTGATATTGTACATATTAACTTACATAAAACATTTTCTACTCCTCATGGAGGTGGTGGNCCAGGAGCAGGTCCGATAGCTGTTGTTGATAAATTGACTGATTTTCTTCCTGTTCCAATAATAAATAAAACTTCCGATGGTAGCTATGCATTAGATTGTGATTTAGAAGANTCTATAGGNCCCATCCATACTTTTTATGGTAATTTTGGAATTTTAGTTAGGGCATATGTTTATATTAGTGTATTAGGTGAAGAAGGTGTTAAAAAAATGACTAAAAGAGCTNTTTTGAATGCTAATTATTTAAAAAAGCGCTTNTCAGATTATTATGACATACCTTTTTCAGAAGGAAGTATGCATGAGTTTGTGATTTCTGGAGTTAANCAGAAGGAAAAAGGTGCTAAGGTNCTGGATATTGCAAAAATGTTATTGGATTATGGATATCATGCTCCAACAATATATTTTCCAATGAATGTTCCTGAATCTATGATGATTGAACCAACTGAATCTGAAACTAAAGAAACATTNGATGAATTTGTTGAAACNATGATTGAGATAGATAAAATAATTGATAAAGATNCTTCCATTTTNACAAATGCACCTCATACAACNTGTGTGAAAAGAATGGATGAAACTAAGGCTAATAGAGAGCCTGTGTTAAGGTGGGTGAAAAGTGAAGTTAACTAAGGATGGTGATAAATATTATATTTCANTAGATCGAAATGAATATGTNAATGAATCATTGTTAAAGATATGTAATGACGANAATATCNAATCNGGNTGGATTAGTGGAGTTGGTGCTGTGTATGATATAGAAGTAGGCTATTATGACATCCACAAACAAGATTATTTAAGGAANATATTTNCTGATGATTATGAATTGCTTAGCTTGTCAGGGAATCTTAGTATAAAAGAAGGAANTAAATTTATTCACACACANATTGCTTTTTCAGATACNGATTTTANAGCATATGGTGGNCACCTTTTTGATGCAAAAGTTGCAGCTGCTGGTGAGTTTATGATTGATTCAGGGAAGACTAAAATTAATAGACAATANAATCAAGAGATTGGATTACATTTATGGTGCATGCATANTGANTAGAAAAATTATTAAAACATCTAAAGCACCAAAGGCNATTGGTGTATATTCNCAGGGAATTGAAACTGNAAATTTANTTTTCACATCAGGTCAGATNCCATTGACAGCAGAAGGNGAATTGATTAAAGANGACTTTGAATCAGAAGTGATTCAGGTTATTAATAATCTTAAATCTGTTTTNGANCATGGNGGNTCAANTTTATCAAATATTGTAAAGATTACAGTTTTTTTAACTGATTTATCTTTATTTCCTCGATTAAATAAAGTTTTTGAAGGTTTTTTTCAAGAAGACCCTCCAGCACGCTCTGCAGTTGAGGTTAGTGCTTTGCCAATGCAGGTGAGAGTAGAAATGGAAGCGATCGCATTAAAAAAATAGTATTTATAATGATAGTTATCAGTTTTAATATGCTTTTAGCTAAGGATGTAGCTNTTGATTCAACCNGTGTGAGAGATGCTTCTGTTGCATGGAAACTTGCATTAATTCCAGGTGCNGGNCAGATNTATAATGGGGATTATCATAAAGCTNTTGGATTTTGGTTGTCGGAATCATATTCAATATATAAATTTAATGACTATCATAAGCANGGAAATGAGCTTGGAAAAAGAAATACATATGCATGGTGGNTNATAGGCTTATATATGATGAGTATATTAGATGCATACATAGATGCACACCTTTCAACATTTCCAACTGAAAAAAATAAAGATCAAAATGAGAAAAAGAAATAATATATGTGTGGAATCGTAGGAATATCATCAGATCATTCTAATGCTTGTTTATCAATATANAATGCTTTGACTGTACTCCANCATAGAGGACAAGATGCAGCAGGGATGGCTGTGATGAATAAAGAAGGCTTCCTNTCNATGCANAAGCAAAATGGGTTGGTTAGAGATGCNTTCANTGAAGATGATATGATTCGCCTTCAAGGGAATGTAGGTGTTGGTCATGTTAGATATCCAACAGCGGGAACAATTGATATTTCTGAGGCACAGCCTTTTTATGTAAATTCTCCTCATGGAATTATTTTAGTTCACAACGGAAATTTAGTAAACACAGTAAAATTAAGATCAGAACTCTTAAATGATGATTTTAGGCATATCAATACCACTTCCGATTCTGAGGTTTTAATCAATATTTTTGCGAGTTCGCTTGAAAAAAACTCATCAGGAAAATTAAATGATGATGCAATTGTGAAGGCTGTAAAAGAGGTTCATGAGCGAGTAGAGGGTGCCTATTCAGTAATTATGATTNTACTCGGTTATGGATTAGTTGCTTTTAGAGATCCTCATGGTATTAGGCCATTAGTTTTTGGTTCTAAGGATGATAGCAATCATATGGTTGCATCAGAATCTGTTGCTCTTGACTGTTTAGGGTATAAAACAAGTAGAGATATTAGTCCTGGAGAAACAATGATTTTCAAGCCTGATGGCTCAATATCAAATTACACCTATGAAAGTACAAAAAAATATAATCCATGTATTTTTGAATATGTTTATTTAGCTCGTCCTGATAGTACAATAGAAGGTGTGAATGTCTATGAAAGTAGGCTTTCAATGGGTAGATTTTTAGCTAAAAAAGTTAAAGAAGTATTAACAGAGGAAGAATTAGACTCTATTGATGTTGTTATTCCTATCCCCGCAACTAGTAGGACTAGTGCTCTTCCTATGAGTATTGAATTAGGTAAAGAATTAAAAGAAGGTTTTATTAAAAATAGATACATTGGACGAACATTTATTATGCCAGGTCAAAAAATCAGGAAGAAGTCAGTTAGACAAAAGCTCAATACTATTAATATAGAATTTAATAATAAAAATGTTTTACTAGTAGATGACTCCATTGTTAGAGGGAATACTAGTGAGCAGATTATTAAAATGGCACGTGATGCTGGTGCAAAAAAAGTATTTTTTGCAAGTGCATCTCCTCCTATTAGGTATCCAAATGTTTATGGTATAGATATGCCATATGTAAAAGAATTGGTTGCACATGGTAAAACAGTAGAGGAAATAGCTGAAACGATTGGCGCAGATAAGCTAATTTATCAAGATTTAGATGATTTAGTTGCAGCCGTTCAAGAGAACAATCCTGAGATCAATGATTTTGATTGTTCTTGCTTCAATGGTGAATATATTACCGGTGGAGTTGATGATGAGTTTTTACAGAATTTACACAAGACTAGATAGAAATAACTTAAAATGATAAAGAAATTTATTAGAGACCATAAAGTTCATAAAGACATAGTTGCATTTAGTTTCTTTGATTATATATTTTTTTGCAAGCCAGCTTATCTTTTTGGTCCAATAGCAATGGTGTTAGTTGGAATGTATTTGGCTAACTTTGCTAATGGAGAGCTTATCTTAGGTGTGTCTGCTATCAATATAAAGACACTTTTATTTACTTTAGGTTTATCCCTAGTCTTTTGCTGTATTTTTATTAAAAATGAAATTTTAAGTCTTAGTGAAAATGTTGAATCTAGATTTGGTTTTATTGAGAAAAGTATTATTGGTGATAAAATCAGTATAAAGACAGCGGAGATAATACATAATGTATTATTAGGTTTAGGCTTTGGTTTTATTGTAGGTACTTCATGGATAAATATATTTATCGTTGCAGCAATTTATTTTTCATGGTTATATGTATCTAGCTGTCATGATGATTTTTATAAAAGCATAGTATTATTCAGCCTTGTAGCTTTTTGTTTATTATTATCAGGCTGGTTATATGCAGATAACTTATTTAGCAATTATTTGAAACTTATATTATTTATGTTGTTATCAATTCCATATGTATTTTTATTTTCATCTACGATCATATTAATTCAGTTTGGAATTAATAAAACTAATTCATTTATTGCAACACTTCTTATTATGATAGGGTTTATAATTGCTTATTACAATAATGATCCTGTAGGTGCGACCACATTATCTGTGAGCTTGCCTTTTTATTTCTTTTTATTATTTAGAGGTGCAGAGCGAGATTTAATTAGAGCAGTTAGATATCCAATTTTCTTGTTAAATTTCTTCTTATTTACAGTTTATCCATTATTAATGATTCCGCTGACAATAATATTTTATTTAAGTAAATATTATTATTGGCATCGATTCAATATTCACTTTCCAGCATTGGCGATAAACGATGATTACAATTAAAGATAATAGATGTGATTACTGTGCAGCTTGTGTGACTGTATGTCCGCCGCTTTGCATAGAGGTAAGAGAGTCTTCAATCGAAATTAATGATGAAGAATGTATAAACTGTGATTTATGTGTTTACATATGTCCAATTGATGTTTTGGAGCAGGCGAATGAAAAATAATTATGATGTAGTAGTGGTAGGAGGTGGACCAGGGGGCTCAATGGCTGCATGGGAAGCAGCTAAAGCAGGGCTATCTGTATGTTTACTAGATAAAGATAGAGATGTTGGATACCCAGTTAGATGCGGAGAAGCAATAGGAGATTCTGCACTTCGTCAATTTGTAGAACCTGAAGAAGCATGGATTGCATCAAGAATAACAGGAAGTACACTCGTAGCACCAAATGGAACAGATGTTCATATTGAATTTGCTAATGAAACTGGATATATTTTAAATAGACGAATTTTTGATTATGATTTATCTAGATATGCAGCAAATGCGGGTGCAGAGATGTATACTAAATCTTTTGTGAAGGATGTAATCATAGAAGATGATTTTATAAAAGGTGTCAAGCTTGATCACCTAGGTGAATCAAAAGAAATTACGGCAAAGATAGTTATTGGAGCAGATGGTATAGCCTCTCAGGTTGGTAATGCTGCAGGACTAAAAACATTAGTTAAAATGAAAGATATGGAATCTGGCATGCAGTATTCAGTTTCCAATGTAGATGTTGCTGATAACAAAATGATTATGTATGTAGGGTCGAATTATGCTCCAGGAGGTTATTTATGGATTTTTCCAAAGGGTGACCGCTTTGCAAATATAGGTATTGGAATAGATGGAAAATCTAGCAAGATACGATCGGCTAAATCATATTTAGATGAATTTATGGAGAACAACTTTCCAGATGCCGCAATATTGACTACGATGTGTGGAGGTATTCCTTGTCCTAGCCCAATGAAGAGCCCTATTAAAAATGGGTTGATGTTAGTTGGTGATGCTGCGCGATTAATTAACCCGGTAACAGGTGGTGGAATTGCAGCGGCTATGAGAAGCGGCTTAATTTCTGGTCAAATTGCAGCAGATGCAATTAAGAACAATGATTGTTCGGAAAAGTTTTTAAATCGATATACTAAGCGAGTTTATAAAGAATTTGCTAATAATCATGAGAGATTATATAGAATAAAAGAAACCATTCACAAATTAAATGATGATGAACTAAATGGGATTGCAGATAAGGTGAGTGCTATAGATCCTTCAAAACGGTCTTTGGGATCGGTTTTTAAAACAGCTGTATACAAGAAACCTTCTCTTATCATAGATGTACTTAGGATATTTGCTGGGTTTTAATTATATTAAGTAATTATTGAAAGGAAAATTTATGAAAAACTTAATTTCAGTTACACTGCTACTTGGTTTTGCTTATAGTTATTGTGATATGTGGAACTGGCAAGAGTATTATAATTCAGAGGGTCATAATATGGAAGGTTGCAACCTTTCTGAGGCAGACCTTTCTGGGGCA
>NZVQ01000048.1 GCA_002701525.1 Fidelibacterota bacterium
AACTGTGGTTTGTGTCCTGTTCCTGATGCTTGTCAAGATGCAGGTGGTAATTCATACTGGTCAGGTGATGGTATGTGTGATGATGCAAACAATAATGAAGCATGTGGATGGGATGGCGGCGACTGTTGCTGTTCTACATGTGACACAACAGATTTCACAAACTATGATCCATGGGAATGTGGTAATGCCGGAGATGAGGCTGTTCCTTATGACTGTCAAGATCCAGTTGCATTAGCTAGTGATGCACAGTATGAGTGCTCTTCTAGTCCACAACAACAATGTCTTGATGCTGATGGCTTTGATTGGGTAGCTGGATGTGACAATTGGAGTTATGGTGAGTGTCTACCTAGTGGTTGGTTATGTGATGATTATAATGATTGTTCTGATGGTGCTGATGAGGTAGGATGTCCAGATCCTCCAGCATCTTGTATGGGTGTAGATACTGGTACAGATGGAGTTCAAGACTTTGTCATAGATAGTGATGGTGATGGATATGTAGATAATAGTGTACTATGTGATTACTATATGTACTATGTTTCATATTTTGGATATTCATGTACTCAGTTAGATGCTGCTTTTGGAGAAGGTTATAATGATGATGGTTCAGCTTTAGATGGATGGGGTACATGTGCAAATGCTGATAGCTGTGGTCTATGTGAAGACAGTTATGGTGATGAACCTGTAGAGGTTGCTATAGGCGATGCATGTGACTTTAATTACTTTGGGTCAATCTATCCAGGTTTTGTAGATTGCTCTGGTGACTGCCAATATAATGGTTGGACAGGTACTCCTACTGGTGACGGTCTTGGTGGTGGTTATCAAGGTGATGGCTATTGCGATGGCGTAGATGAGGCTTATGGTGTTCATTTAAATTGCGCAGAGTTTGGCTTTGATGCTGGTGATTGTGATGCGGTAGCAAGTTCAGGTTCTAAAGTTATTGTTGATCCGATTCCATTTAGTCATAATGCGGTACCAACACACTTTGGATATAATCCAGAAGATGAAAATATGATGTTAATATCAAAAGTGTTTGGTTTTGATAGNGNTCCANTAAAAGGNCCTGCAATGGGTGGTACTTGGACTNANNTAGCTGAAAGAAANCTAGANAGAGNTGANTCAGCCNAANCCAACGCTTATCAATATTGCTACTGGTGANGTTACTCCTGGTACTCCATTNAATAGNGATAGATATGTTCAATATACATTGGCATATAGTNNTGATGGATCAAACTGGNANTATNTAAATGACNTNGTNTTNAATNACTATACTATATATGGTTTNNNNCAACATCAAGATACATATTGGTCAGTTTANGGTATCNATAATGATGGTGCTNTAACTGNATGGTCAAATACAACATCNGCTCAAGCNGGTGATTGTGGTNNNTACCAAGATTGTGATGGCAGATGTTTTGCTGANNCATACCTATCATGGGTAGGTGATGATTCTTGTGATGGTTCAACTGCACCTTATGGTTACAACTTNGCATGTGANGCATGGGATTGTGATGATGGAGATTGTGCAGATGAGTGTGGTGCTTGCGAAGGTTCAGGTGCTGGATTCACATGTTGGGACAACTCAATTGTTTGTTCTGAAGAAGATTGTCCATTACAATGTTCTGCAGGTGATGCTAACGATGATGGTAGCATAAATGTTACTGATATTGTTACAATGGTTGCATACATCCTTGGTAATACTGATNCTATTGGNGATTGTGCTGATGTNAATGGTGACGGTGGCATAAATGTTACTGATATNGTTGGAACNGTGAGCATAATCTTAGGTNGTNATGCTAGAACAGCAGATGCTACATCAGCAGAGATTATTAAAACTGCTGACTCAGCTAAATTAAAAGCTGATGGTTTTGTAGGNGCTGTTCAAATGACATTATCTCATGGNGATGATTTCAGTATTGAACTGACAGATGATGCTATGGTAGCTGATTATAAAACAACAGGCGACTTAACAACATTGATTATTGTTACTCCTGGTAGTGAAGAATTATTTACTGCTCAAGGTGAATTCAAAGTTGAAGAAGCTGTTGTTGCAAACTCAAGCACTACTATAGATGCATCGATTGCAACACCTGAGGTATTTGGTTTAAGCTCAGCTTATCCAAATCCTTTTAATCCAACAACATCTGTTGCATTAAGCTTGCCTAATGACAGNTATGTATCAATTACGGTATATAATGTTATAGGTCAAACTGTTGCGACTCTTGCTGATGGATATATGACAGCTGATGTATACAGTTTCTCATGGGATGCTTCTAGTGTGCCAAGTGGAGCATACTTCATACGTGCTGAGGCAGGTAATGATGTAGGTGTACAAAAAGTTATGCTTCTAAAATAATATATTTAGAAGATATAAGATATACGAAAGAGCCTCACTTAGTGAGGCTCTTTTGTNTTATGTAATATTTTTTAGGATATTTTTTAGTTGAGNACTTGGTCTTTGATTTTCATCATATAATTGAATGCATCTTCTCGATTGTTTTCTATTGCTCCATCTAGGATTGCTTCTTCAATCATTTTCTTAATATCACCAATTTTNTTACAAGGTTTCAAATNGAATTCTTTCATNATTTCCTCACCTCTTATAGGTGATTGAAAGGCCTTCATTTGATCTCGCATCGTAACATCTTCCATTAACTTTTCTACTCGCTCAAAATTGGCACGATACTTTTGAATTTTCATATCATTCTTTGTTGTTATGTCTGCNCGACATAGTATCATAAGGTCATCAAGATGCTCACCAGCTTCAACCATTAAACGTCTTACGGCACTATCGGTAATATGTTTCTTTACAAGTGCAATAGGTCTTAAATGAAGCTTTGTCATTAGGNATAGATAATCTCTTAGCTTGTTAGAAAGCTTCATTCGTTTTGCAACATGTCTNACCATATGACTNCCAATGTGNTCNTGNCCATGAAATGTCCATCCCTTTTTAGGATAGAATTTTTTTGTATTTGGTTTNGCGATATCATGAACCAATGCTGCAAATCGTATTTCCATTTTATCAGTTAGCTTTGCGGCATTATCAACAACTTGGAGAGTATGTATAAATACATCCTTATGGCCATACCCATCTATAANATCTACCCCTGGCATAATATCTATTTCAGGGAAGATATAAGATAATAAATTTGTTTCTTTAAATAAGTAGAAAGCTATACTTGGTTTATCCGTTTTTAATGATTTTATTATTTCTTCAGTTATTCTTTCCCATGATATNATTTTTAAACGCTTATATTGTTTCTTTATNCTTTTTATAACATCAGNATCTATATTGAAATTTAATTGTGCNGCAAATCGAATTGCTCGCAGCATTCGTAAAGGATCTTCACTCAATGTTTCATCGGTATCAATAGGAGTTCGGATGATTTTTCTTTCGATATCTTGAATACCATTAAAGGGGTCGATTATATTTCCATAGTCANCTTTATTAAGAGATGCTGCAATAGAATTTATTGTAAAATCTCTACGAGACAAATCTTCTTTGACCGATGTCAGTTCTATTTTTGGTTTTCTTGAGNTTGAATCATACTTTTCAGTTCTTGCAGTAGCTACTTCAATTTGAATTTCTTNATGTGGAATTAAAACNGTTTGAAATTTTTCATAAATTACAATATTCTCTATNTTTAGTTTTTCTGCAAGTTTCTTTGCAAACTGAATGCAGTCTCCTTCAACCATGATGTCAACATCGGTAGTTGTCCGATTTAGTATTAAGTCTCTAACATATCCACCNACAATATAGCTNGGGATTGATAGNTCATCGCTANCAGCTGTAGCATAATCTAAAATCTTCTTTTCAGGTAAANTATTTAATTGAGTTTTTATATTTAACATTTAAGTNAAATTGTAATATGCGAAATTTAAAATCTTTCTGATATTTTTTTATTATTTATTTATCTGAATAGTTTTAACTTTAATCCCANGTTGTATGGTTTATTATTCATGAAAATATTTCAAATAGANAGAATAGATATNGCTTGGGAATCCTTAATAATAAATTTCCAAGTNTTTTAAGTTATGGCTAAGCGACAAACAAAATATATATTTGTATTTGGAGGTGTTNTATCCGGTTTAGGGAAGGGTATTGTTGCATCTTCATTAGGTTATTTGCTTAAATCNAGAGGNTTTAANGTNACAATTCAAAAATTAGATCCTTATNTAAATGTTGANCCNGGNACNATGAATCCATATCAGCATGGNGAGGTATTTGTTTTAGATGATGGTGCAGAAACAGATTTAGATTTGGGGCATTATGAGCGTTTTATTGATGANTCTTTAAGCCGGTTAAATACGACATCCTCTGGAAGAGTNTTTTGGGATGTTTTAGAAAGAGAAAGAAGAGGTGATTATTTAGGCGATACTATTCAGGTCATTCCACATGTTACAGATGAAATTAAANCATGTATNAAATCAGTTAATCCTAAAANCAAATATGATATTGTTATTACTGAAGTGGGTGGAACTGTTGGAGATATAGAAGGTTTGCCTTTCTATGAAGCTATTCGTCAAATGATACTTGAGGTTGGAAAATCAAACTCGTTGGTGATTCATACAACATTACTTCCATTTATACATGCGGCAGGAGAAATTAAAACAAAGCCTACTCAACATAGTGTAATGAGACTTAGAGAGATTGGATTAGAGCCTGATTTGCTTGTATGTAGAACAGAAGAAAATCATCATTTGTCAAAAAAATTAAAAAAGAAATTAGGATTGTTCTGCAATGTTGAAACGGATTATGTTTTTGAGTCTCCAGATGTTGAAACGATTTATGAAATTCCACTTGTTTTATATAAGCAAGGTTTTGATAATGCAGTATGTGATTGTCTAAATATTGCAAATAATAAAAAGCATAATGACATAGAGATTTTAGAGAAGTCTATTGCAAAATTTAAGAGCTCAAGTCATGAGGTTAATATCGCTATATGTGGTAAGTATAATGGTCTACACGATGCATATAAAAGTATATTAGAGGCTTTTATTCATTCAGGTATTCATCACTCAACTCATGTAAATGTAAAGTGGATAGATACAGAGGAGTTAGAGTCTAGCAGTACTCCTGAATCGCATTTTGAAAATATTGATGGGGTATTAATACCTGGAGGTTTTGGAGATAGAGGTATTGAAGGTAAAATTTTATCATCTAAAATTTCTAGAGAGAAACAGATTCCATTTTTTGGAATTTGTTTAGGGCTTCAGTGTGCAATAATTGATTTTTCACGTAATGTATGTGATTTGCCAAATGCAAATAGTACTGAATTTAAAAAGAGAATTAAATATCCGGTTGTAGACTTGATGGATGGACAGAAGGCGGTCAAAGACAAGGGTGCTACAATGAGATTGGGTTCCTATCCGTGCGAGGTTCAAGCAGGAACCAAGGCCTATTCTGCATATAAAAAGAAAAAAATAAATGAGAGACATCGTCACAGGTTTGAAGTGAACAATAAATTTGTTTCTAGGCTTAAGGAAAATAATTTGATTATTAGCGGAATGAATACTGATTTGAATTTAGTTGAAATGATTGAAATAAAAGATCATCCTTGGTTTGTTGCTGTCCAATTTCATCCAGAATTAAAGAGTCGAATCAATAATGCTCATCCATTATTTAAAGCATTTATAAAAGCTGCCTTAGATTATAAAAATGTTAGAAAGCCATCTTAAAACTAAAATAAAAAATATATCATTAATCATATCTGATGTAGATGGCGTATTGACAGATGGTTCGATTTTTATAGGTTCAGATGGGACTGAATTCAAGCAATTCAATGTAGAGGATGGAGCGGGTGCAGCCTTTGCTCGTTTAGCATCGATTCCGATAGTTTTAATATCGGGTAGACAATCAAATTCAACAACTATTAGGGCTCAAGAGTTAAAGATAGAGCATTGCTTTCAAGGGAGCCTTGACAAAACTACTCCGTATAAAGAGGTTTGTAAAATTTACAATGTGGAGCCAAGGAATGTTGCATATATTGGAGATGGTTTAATCGATATCCCTGTGATGTTGAAATCAGGACTTGCAATTGCTCCTGAAAATGCACATGATTCTGTTAAAGAGGTATCTGATTATATTACATTAAAAACGGGCGGGGAAGGAGTCCTTAGAGAGGTTGTTGAATTGATATTGAAAGGTCAAAACATATATGATAAAACCCTTGATAGGATGAAACAGGAAATTTATAAAATATGATATGGGCTATCATCCTAATAGTGTTTTTGTCGTGCAATTCTAGAGATATCCAGCAAACAGATATTCAAGGAGTAGAAGATTTTAATAATAATGAAATTGAAAATCCATATATTGTTATTACTAGAGAAAATGTGCCATTGGTAAAAGCTAGTTCTAGATTTTTAGTTAAAGATGAAAATACAGATGCGATTTTAAAAGGCTTAGTAAAGGCTGACTTTTTTGATGATAATGGAATTCAGATTAGTCAATTAACATCAGATTCAGCCCATATTGATCAAAGAACTAATAATTTATATGCATATGGTAATGTGAAAGTTGTATCAGATGATAGTGTTAAATTATTTTCAAAATCAATCTTATGGGATAATCATTATAAATTAATAACTTCTAATGATTCTGTTATGTTTACATCAGCAGATAATGATACTATGTATGGTGTAGGTTTTGAATCAGATATGGATTTGACAAAATGGAAAATCAAAAAGCCTAGAGGGGTTTCAGGGAAAACAAAATTTTAATATGTTAGCAACTAAAAAATTAATTAAAAAATATAATAATAAAAGAGTAGTCGATGGTGTTTCTATTGAAGTTCACAAGGGTGAAGTTGTTGGTTTGCTAGGGCCTAATGGTGCGGGAAAGACCACTACATTTTATATGATTACGGGCATGATTAGCCCAACATCGGGTGGAGTCTATCTGGGCGATCAAGATATAACGAGCATGCCTATGTATAAAAGAGCTCAGTTAGGTGTAGGCTATTTATCTCAGGAGCCATCAGTTTTTACAAAGCTTACTGTAGAAGATAACCTAAAGCTCGTGCTTGAATTAACAGGATACGATAAGGTTAAGCAATCAAAAATGTTAGAGCAATTACTTGATGATTTTTCAATAGGGCATATTAGAAAAAGTATTTCTATGACATTATCTGGTGGAGAAAGAAGGAGAACGGAGATTGCGAGAGCCCTTATTATGAATCCTGATTTTATATTGTTGGATGAACCATTCTCAGGCATAGACCCTATTGCTGTTGAAGATATACAAGGCATAGTAAGATCATTAAAAAAACAGAATATTGGAATTTTAATTACTGATCATAATGTAAGAGAGACCTTGGATATTACTGATAGAGCTTATTTATTATATGAGGGCAAAATACTTAAAGAAGGTACCGCAGATGATTTGATATCGGACAAAGATGCTCAAAGGTTGTATTTAGGGAGTACATTTAAGTAGAAGTGTTTATGAGTGAGTTGAGACAAAATCAAGAGCAAAAATTAAAATTATCTATTAAGCAGGTTTTGCATGCAAAATTATTGCAGCTAAATGCTCAGTCGCTTGAACAAAGAATATTAAAAGAGATATCAGATAATCCAGTGTTAGAGCTTGCTGAAGATGAAGAATTAGAAGAGTCTGAAATTCAAGAAGATGAAGATTCTTTAAGTCAAGACGAAATTTCTGAAATAGATGACAAAAAGGATGAAACAGATTTTGAATGGGAAGAGCTGATGAGCGATCCTGATGAATTTGACTTTAAAACATATTCAGAATCTGAATCTAAGCAGGTTGAAATGCCTTTGCATACTAGAAAGACTGTGACAGATAATTTTTTAGACCAATTAAATGATATAAATGCATCAGAAGAAGAATTGGAAATTGCTGAACAAATATTGGGCAATTTGGATGACCATGGGTACTTGAATATTGAGCCTGTATTGATATCTGATAGGATGAATATTGATGAAGGTTCTGTATTGGATATTATGGAAAAAATAAGATATTTAGATCCGCCTGGGTTTGCATCGCGGAACATGAGGGAGTGTTTAATTGCACAACTTAGTATATTTCGTGATAATGAATTATCCATGGATCTATTGGTGAATTATTTTGACGATTTTGCAGAGCATCGTTATGATAAAATAATCACAAAAATAGGCTGCACTCAAAGGGATCTTAAAGAGGCAATGGATGTCATATCGCAATTGAATCCTCATCCTGGTGATGGGATTGATTTTTCTGATAAGGATTTTGTCATTCCTGATGTTTGTATTGAGCAAAAGTCTGGAAATTGGGTGATTATTCTTAATGATTCCTCATTACCAATTACACGAATGAGTCAGCATTATTTGGATATATATAAAAATAATAAGGATGACAAAAAAATCAAAGAATTCTTAACAAAAAAGATAGAGTCGGCCAGATGGTTTATTGAAGCTTTAAATGAAAGAGAGAATACAATTAAGAAAGTAGTTTCAGCTATTATACATTTCCAAATGGATTATTTGGAATCTTCCGGGTCAGATTTGAAGCCAATGGTTTTGAAGGATATCGCAAATAAAATTGATATGGATATATCAACAGTCAGCAGAGTGACTAATAGTAAGTATATTCAATTTCCTTGGGGAGTTAAGCATATGAAGTCCCTTTTTTCAGAAGCAATTAAAACCAAGTCTGGTGACCAGGTATCTAATACCATTGTTAAAGAATTGATTAAAACATTAATTAAGGATGAAGATAAAAAGTCTCCTATTTTAGATGATGAGATTACAACGATTCTAAATAAAAAAGGTTATATAATATCAAGGAGAACTGTTTCAAAGTATAGAAAAGAATTGAATTTTCCTGTAGCAAGGTTGAGAACAAAATTATAAGGAGTTAAAAAAATGAAAAAAGATTTTTTACATATCAACGATTATACTAAGGATGAATTTTGGGCGTTTATTGATAGAGCCTCATGGATAAAGAACAAAATCAAGGAGGATCCTCAATACAAGCCTTTTCATCATAAGACATTGGCAATGATTTTTGCTAAGCCGTCTGCAAGAACAAGGGTTTCATTTGAAGTTGGTTTTTTCAAGCTCGGCGGTCATGCACTGTTCTTAGGCCCAAATGATATCGGAATAGGTAAAAGGGAATCAGTTGCTGACATTGCAAGGGTAATGAGCAGGTTTAATGATATGATTATGGCGCGATTGTTTGATCATGAGCATATTCTTGAATTGTCAAAGTACTCTTCTGTTCCTGTTGTTAATGGGCTAACTAATTATAATCATCCATGTCAAATTATGGCTGATATTTTTACGATATATGAACATCGAAAATCATTAGATGATTTAAAGGTGGTTTATGTTGGCGATGGAAATAATATTGTTCATTCATGGATGGAGTTGAGTATGGTTATTCCATTTAATTTGACTGTTGCATGCCCAGAAGGTTTTTCTCCAGATAAAGGAATTACAGACCAGGCGCGATCTAAGGGGCTGTCTACTATTGAGATCTCTCATGATCCTTTTGATGCTGTGAAAGATGCAGATGTAATATATACAGATGTATGGGCATCTATGGGGCAAAAAGAAGAGGCTGAAGAGCGGCGAAAAAAATTCAAAAATTTCCAAGTCAACAAAGATCTTATGACTAGCACTGGTAAAAATACATATTTCATGCATTGTCTTCCTGCGGAAAGAGGCATAGAGGTGACCGATGAAGTATGTGATGCTGAATATTCAATTATTTTTGATGAAGCAGAAAATAGAATGCATGCCCAAAATGCTATCATGTTAAAGCTGATGGAGAGTGTTGGTTAAATAATAGCTTTTATATAATATTTCTAACAGAAATATCAATTTATTCTAATAAATAAATTATAGTTTATAAATGAACATTGGTTTAAATAATATGATTATGTGATTCGAAACACATTCTTGATTTATGTATTTTCGTTATTTTAAAGCATGGAAATTAGATGTGTAAATTGCATGTTATTTATTATCAAGAATTCTTATAGAGGCTAATAGGGGTATGAATTCTGTGAATTATTTACATTTTATACTTGAATTTAATTATGGAATTAGTTACTTTATAGGTGCTAATACTGTCAATAGTCGACATATTAGTCGAAAAATTGTTAAAATAAAAATTAGAATTAAAGCAATTTGCCAAGGGGGAGGTCAATTCTTTATCAAAAGTTTTTGTAATATATTTAAACCTAAATACATAGGAGAAGTATAATGGTACGTAATCATTTATTAAATGCAGTTGTGCTATTTTGCACATTTTTTAGTTTTTCATTTGCACAGGATGCAGATGTAGTTCTCACAATCGATGCAGGAAATTTGCTATATGAATCTTCAGAAGATATATATGGATTTCAATTTAGTCATGATGGTTGTGCAAGTGGTGCTAGCGGCGGGGAGGCTGCAACAGCAGGCTTTATGGTTTCGTCTGGAGCTACAACAACACTAGGCTTTTCAATGACGGGCGCATTTATACCTGCTGGTTCAGGGATATTGGTTGAAAATGTTAATTGTGAGGAGTTGACTGATTTAGTTTTTTCCGGGGCTGCAGGTAGTACATTGACCGCTGCTATGTCAGATGGTGACGATGGTCCTTCTGCAGATCATACTGTTGAAGTTGGTCCAGGAATGACATTTTCTCCTGAAAATTTGTCTATTGAGGTTGGCGAGACAGTTGAGTGGGTTAACTTAGGAGGTTTTCATAATGTAGATGGGTCTACAGATACTTATCCTAACAATCCAGCTTCATTCTATAGTGGTGCGGCTTCTAGTGATGCATGGACATATTCATTTACATTTGATGTAGAAGGGGTGTATGATTATGAATGTACTCCTCATGCAGACATGAATATGGTTGGGACTGTTACGGTTGGAGATGTTGGTCCGGTCGATCAAGATGGAGATGGTGTTAGTTCTGATTCTGACTCAGATGATAGCAATCCAAATGTGTGTCAAGATTTAGATAATGATTCGTGCGATGATTGTTCATCTGGAAGCAATGATCCAGCAAATGATGGTGCTGATTATGATGCAGATGGTTTATGTGATGCAGGTGATGGTGATGATGATAATGATGGTATTGTTGATTTCGCAGATTGCGATGATAATGATGCAGATGCATCCTCAGAAGATTGTGCTGGGGTTTGCGGAGGCGATGCGGTTGATGATGTTTGTGGAGTGTGCGGTGGAGATGGTTCTTCGTGTTCTAGCTCTACGGTCGATGTAACATATTATACTACTTCTGATGTTTCAGGTTTCCAATTTGATGTCACAGGTGTTGATGTTTTATCTGTTTCTGGTGGAGCTGCTGCTGATGCTGGCTTTACCGTTTCAACGGGAAATGGAACAGTGTTAGGTTTTTCTTTTTCTGGTGCAGTTATTCCTGCTGGATCAGGTGTTTTGACAACTTTAGAAATACAGGGTGATGCTTCTAATGCTGCATTGACAAATGTTATTTGGACGGTTGGCACTGATGGTGTGGATATTGTTGTTGATGGGCTTTCAATTACATATGCAGATACATGTGATGATGAATCTGCATGTAATACTGGTGCAGAGGGTGATTGTGTGTATGCAGAGCAGAATTATGATTGCAATGGTGATTGTATTGCTGACTTAGATTGTTTTGATGTGTGTGGCGGTGATGCTGTTGCTGATGAATGTGGTGTTTGCGGTGGCAATGGTTCTTCTTGTAATGCATCTGTTGTGGTTTCTATAGGTGCTGTTGATGAAGATGCTGGTACTATGGAGCTCTTGATGGATAATACCGTA
>NZVQ01000049.1 GCA_002701525.1 Fidelibacterota bacterium
ATATGGTGCTGGTACAGGAACATGGGGTGATATTATTATTGCTGCAGATATGCTTGAGCCAATCTTTACAGTAACTCAAGAGGTACAAGTATCAGCCTTGTCAATGAACTCTATATCGTTTATGAGTACTCCTGAAGATGTAGCTGCAAGTTCAGTATTTGCGAATAACGATGTTCTAATAGCATCCAATGATGGTGGACAATATTTTGCTCCAAACTTTGGTGTTGATTTAATTGGAGATATGGATTTCACTAGAGGTTATAATGTGTTCTTAACAGGTACAGAAGATCAAACAATTGTACTTGAAGGTTATCCATTTGATTTGGAAGCAACTCCAGTTAATATTGCAGCATTACAAAACAATTTGATTGGTTACTTACCAACAGAATGTATGGCTACTGAATACATCTTTGATGGTTATGATAATATATTAATTGTTAAAGATGATAGTGGTAACTACTATGCTCCAAGTTTTGGTGTAGCATTGCTAGATGAAATGTGTCCAGGTGAAGGATATGAAATATTCTTAACAGGTACTGAAGATGTAGAATTATTCTACCCAGCTTCAGGCGATATGGCTCGTACAAATTCTGAGTTATCACAGTATTGGTCAGATTATAAGTTGAACAGTGTATCTACTCAGTACGAGATTGCAAAAACAGGTATTTCTCATCCAATCATTATTACTGAGCTTACTGGCTCTGTAGAGGTTGGTGATGAGCTAGTAGCATATGCAGGTGAGATGGTAGTAGGTGCAACTAAAGTAGTTGACTTAGATGTTCCGGTTGTAATATCTGCATGGGCTGGATATCATGAGTATGGTGTAGACTTAGATGGTTATACTCTAGGAGATAAGATTGATCTTAGATTATGGAGTGCATCTGAATCTCGTGAACTTCGAGTAGTGGCTGACTTAGATAATGATGAGTTTGGTGTAGGTCCGTTAACTGCAGGTACAGCTACTGTATCAATGCAGGATGCGATACCTACTGAGGTGAATTTATCTCAGAACTATCCAAATCCATTTAATCCAACAACACGTATAGATTATAGTGTTGTTAGTGATGGCCATGTAACTCTAAATGTATATGATATTACAGGTAGATTAATTTCAACATTGGTTGATGGTTATGTTGATTCTGGATATCATAGTGTAATGTGGAATGGAATAGATGATAATGGCAAAATGGTTGCTGCGGGAATTTATTTCTATACATTGCAAGGTGAGAGTTCTAGNATGACACGTAAGATGGTGTACATGAANTAGTTCACTAGCTAGAATAGGATTATAAATAAAAAAGGCAAGTNTNNNACTTGCCTTTTTTAGTTTTTGATATTACAAAGCGTTACATTTTAATATTTCATAATTGCTATTAACTAGGCTAACTTTTATTAGTTAATTTGTCGTAATCGGCTTATTAGCTANATTTTGTTATATAGAAAAGATTTTTTAAAGAGGTTTTTATAATTTAAGAGAGAAAGGTTGGACGATATGTTACGTAATTTCATATTTTCATTAATGGTTTTAACAACGGCTTTATTTGCAAATTCATTGTCATTAGAAGGTAATGGTGATGGAACTTGGAATGTAGGNTATNTTTCAGATGCAGCGATTGGAGGATTNCAATTTGATGTTGATGGTGCTTCGGTAACTGCAGCTAGTGGTGGAGATGCTACATCTAGCGGTTTNATGTTATCAACAAGNTCTACTACTGTTTTAGGTTTTTCTTTAACAGGNGGAACTGTAGCTCCAGGTGAAGGNACATTNCTTGTTCTTACACTTGATGGTGAGCCTACAGGTTTAAGTGGTATTGTTGTTTCTAATGCNGCAGGTCAAGCATTAGATTTTGATTTTGATGGTGGTGATGCTGCCGATGATGGCGGTGCCGATGATGGCGGTGCCGATGATGGCGGTGCTGATGATGGTGGTGCTGGTGTAATTGGTGATGAGCCAAATTCATTTTGGTTGAACGATGACAACTCTGTTGGATTTAATAGTGATTATGCTATTGGAGGTTTTCAATTTAATGTTGATGGTGCGAATATCAATAGTGCTTCAGGTGGTGAAGCTAGTGCGAATGGATTTACTTTATCAGCAAGTTCTACAACTGTATTAGGTTTTTCTTTAACTGGTAGTACTATACCTGCTCAAGATGGTGGTGTTTTATTAGAATTAGATTTATCAGGAGTTCCTACAGGTTTAAGCAATCTTGTTGTTTCGGATGCTTCTGGAGGAGCATTAGAATTCACATATGATGATGGTGCTGGTGGTGATGATGGAGGTATTGTTCTTGATTGTGAAGATCCAACTGCTTGTAATTTTATGGAAGAAGGAGATTGTGAATACCCAGAAGAAAATTATGATTGTGATGGGAATTGTGTAGTAGAGGTTGATTGTGCTGGTGTTTGTGGTGGTGATGCTGTCGTTGATGAGTGCGGTGAATGTAATGGCGATGGATCATCGTGTGCTGGCGGTGGAGAATTAAGTTTTCAAAATGTAGATACTGAAGCAGGAACNCTAGATATTTATATGGTGAACCCTACTCCGGTAGCAGGATTCCAATTTTCATTAAGTGGATTGACTATTAGTGGTGCTAGTGGTGGTTCTGCAGCTTCAGCAGGTTTTACAACTTCAGCGAGTGGAACTACGGTATTAGGATTTTCATTAACAGGATCAACTATTCCTGCTGGTGAAGGAGTATTGACTTCTATTTCATTTAGTAATCCTGGTGAGGAAATTTGTTTTGTTAGTGCAGTTATGTCAGATTCATCTGGTCAACCTTTAGAATTTAGTTTAGCTGATTGTTTTGCAGGAACTTTAGGTTGTATGGATTCTACTGCATGTAATTATAATGCGGATGCAACTATAGATGATGGTTCTTGTGAATATGTTATTGATGAATGTGGTGAATGTGGTGGTGATGGGCCAGAAGAAAATTATGATTGTGATGGTAATTTTATTGCAGCTTATGTTCAAGTTATACATAACTCTGCAAGTCCAACAGTTGACATCTATATAGATGGTGGTTTGGCTGTAGAAGCTTTTGAATATAGAACTGCAACGCCGGTGATAACTCTTCCCACATCATTTACTGTAGGCATTGCACCAACAGGTGGTGATGTAATTGCTGACTTCCCATTTGAATTAGCTGCGGGCGGTTCTTATGTTGTTGTTGCAACTGGGTTGTTAGGTGATGCTACAACTCCATTTGATTTAGCTGCTACAGGAACAACATTTGGAGCATCTTCTGCAGATGTTGTTGGTTTAGAAGTTTATCATGGTTCAACCGATGCTCCTGGAGTAGATGTGCTTGCTGATGCAAATGAAGGTTCTGTATTGGTTTCAAACCTATCTTATGGTGAATTTTCAGGATATGTTGAAGTTCCTGCTGCTGACTACACATTAGGTGTAGCGCCAGCTGGTGCTGATGCAATTGCTGCCTTTACAGCTCCATTATCTGGATTAGGTGGTGGAAGTGCAGTNGCNTTTGCATCTGGATTTTTATCAGGTGATGATCCTGCATTTGGTATTTTTGCAGCATTAAATGATGGTACGGTATTAGAACTTCCAGGTTTAGCTCAAGATTGTGCTGATACATGGGGTGGTGATGCTGTTGAGGATTGTGCTGGTGAATGTGGTGGTGCTGCTATTGAAGACTGTGCTGGTGAATGTGGTGGTGCTGCAGAATTTGATTGTCTAGGCGAATGTGGTGGTATTGCAGAATTTGATGAATGTGGTGTTTGTGATGGCGGTGAAACTGACCCTGCAAACTGTATTCAAGAAGGATTTAGTATTAGTTTTGGTAGTGTAGATTATGATGCAGGTGTTCTTGATATTGTTATGAATAATGAAGAGCCTGTTGCAGGTTTCCAATTAGCATTAAGCGGGTTAACTATTACTGATGCATCAGGTGGAACATCTACCGATGCAGGTTTTACAGTATCTAGTTCAGGTTCAACAATAATTGGTTTTTCTTTAACAGGTGCAACTATTCCTCCAGGAAATACTACTTTAATTACTGTAAGTTTTACAGATGCGGGTGATGCTTTATGTATAGATGATGCAATATTGTCTTCGACTGCAGGAACTCCATTTGATGTTGAGGTTGGTGATTGTTTTGATGGATTTGGCTGTACTGATGTGACAGCATGTAATTATGATGCAAATGCAGTAGTGGATGATGGTTCCTGTGAATATGTATTAGACTGTGCAGGTGTTTGTGGTGGCGATGCTGTTGTAGATGATTGTGGTGTATGTGATGGTGGTAATGCAGATCAAGATTGTTTAGGTGAATGTTTTGGTGATGCAGAGTATGATTGTACAGGTGTTTGTAATGGCGATGCAGAGTTTGATATTTGTGGAGAATGTAATGGTGACGAAACAGACCCTGCAAACTGTGTCCAAGAGGGATATAGTCTTAGCTTTGGAGATGTAGATTTAGACAATGGTACTCTTGAAGTTGTAATGAACAATGAGGGTCCTGTAGCTGGTTTTCAATTTAGTATTGAAGGCTTGACTGTAACTGGTGCATCAGGTGGTGCTGCAGAAGCAAATGGTTTTAATGTGTCTGCGGGTGGTGGTACTGTCATAGGTTTCTCATTAACAGGTGCAACTATTCCTTCAGCAAATACAGTTCTTACAAATGTTAGTTTTACGAATGCAGGCGAAGAGCTTTGTTTGGCAAATGGTATTTTATCTGATGCTGCTGCAAATCCATTAGATGTTACACTTGGTGACTGTTTTAATGGTTTTGGTTGTACAGACCAATCTGCATGTAACTTTGATCCAAATGCTGTTATAGATGATGGTTCGTGTGCATATGAATATGATTGTGAAGGTGTTTGTGGTGGTGATGCAGAATTTGATGACTGTGGAGATTGTAATGGTGGNAATGCAGCACAGGATTGTTTTGGAGATTGTGATGGTGATGGGTATACCGATTCAAGTGGTGCATGTTGTTATGAAGCAGATACAGATGTTTGTGGAACATGTTTTGGTGAGGCGACAGATGTATCTGAATGTGGATGTGATGGTCCAACAACAGTNTCTNTAGGTAGCGGTTCTATAGATGCAGGTGAGGCTATAGATATTGCTATTAGTGTATGTAATGANGACCCTATAGCAGGGCTTCAAGTACANTTTGTCGATATCCCAGACTTTTTAGATGTTACAGATATGGTTGCGACAGATAGATTAAGTGGCTTAGAATTAAGTTGGAGTATGCAGGCGGATGGTTCAACAATTATGGTTGCCTTTTCTCTTACAGGGCAAGAATTAGCTCCTGGAGATGGTCCTGTAGCATATATCAATTATTTATCAAATAATATTTATGAATCTGATGTTGTTATTAATGTTGTTGAATCTATTTTATCAGATGGNTTTGGTCAAGAGATTGATCATGGTAGTGAAAATGGTTTAGTTTCAATATCAGGTGAAGTGCTTCCAGAAGCACCAGCTCCTCCAACAGGTTTGGAAGCTNNTGCTGGTGAAAGCCAAATTGATTTAGAATGGAATGCATCAGCNAATACTGACTATTATGAAGTATGGCGTGAACAGCAATCTACTGGTGGTACAACNGGTGGTACAACNGGTGGTACAACTGGTGGTACAACTGGTGGAGGTGGNGATGGCACNCCTGGTTCTGCTTGTGAAGGTTGTGGTGGAGCTAGCTGTATACTAGACTGNCAGCTTGCATGTGTTGATGAGGCNACTGCNNTATCATGGATTGCTGATGGNTATTGTGATGATAATACATGGGGAATGTANTTAGATTGNCCAGAATTTGATTGTGATGGTGGTGATTGCCCTGAATTGGATTGTGATGGTGGTGCTAGTGGTACAACNGGTGGNACAACNGGTGGTACNACNGGTGGTACNACNGGNGGTGGTGATGANCTTAGCTGTGTAGGNTATTGTGATTCAGCTGCTCCTGGTGGTTGCTATTGCGATTCTTTATGTGTTCAATTTGGTGATTGCTGTGCAGATGCTTGTTCAGAGTGCGGNTATTGCAGTACAAACAATGCTTTTGCAGATCAAGAATTATANGATAGAATGCACGATGANTATGGAAACAGAATTACNGATCATTTATTAGANAANCAAGATTATCTTGATTATATAATGAGTACTCGTGAGTATGTNTTGATTGGACAAACTCCAAATACAGATTTCTCNGATCAAGATGTAGTTAATGGTGATGAATATTGTTATTATGTTGTAGCTGTTAATGCTGTAGGNGCTTCGGGTCCTTCAAATACATCATGTAGTTCTCCATATGANTTAAATGCTCCTCAAAANTTAGTTGCAGANGGNGACTNTGCAGTAATNAATGTTTCATGGGATGCTCCTGANCAAGGTGGCACTGGTGGTGGAACNGATGGTGGTGGAACAACTACTGGNGGTGGAACGACTGGTGGAACAACTGGTGGAGGTGGTGATGGCACCCCTGGTTCTGCNTGTGAAGGTTGTGGTGGAGCTAGTTGTATATTAGATTGTCAATTAGTATGTGTTGATGAAGCAACTGCNTTATCATGGATTGCNGATGGATTCTGTGATGATAATACATGGGGAATGTACTTAGATTGCCCAGAATTTGATTGTGATGGNGGTGATTGNCCTGACTTAGATTGTGATGGTGGTGCAGGTACNGGTGGTACAACAGGTGGNACNACAGGTGGNACNACNGGTGGTACAACNGGTGGTACAGCNTCATGCGAAGANTGTGTGAATGATTATACTGCATATGGATCTGAATGTTGNGATACAGCATGGGATGANTATGGTATAGACTGTGCAACCTTAGAANCNAATTACAGTTGGGATTGNTCAGGNTGTGCTTGTCCTGGTGATGCAGGTGGTACAACAGGTGGCACAACAGGTGGTACAACNGGTGGTACAACNGGTGGTACAGCATCATGCGAAGATTGTGTGAATGATTATACTGCATATGGNTCTGAATGTTGTGATACAGCATGGGTTGAATATGGTATAGANTGTGCAACNTTAGAANCGAATTACAGTTGGGATTGNTCAGGNTGTGCTTGTCCTGGTGATGCTGCGGCTTCAGGTAATGGTGGNAATGGAGATTTATCTGATTTAATTCCAGTTTCAGTAGANCCTATGAGTCTCAACCCTCAAAAAGAATACTATTATGCTGTAAATAATGCTAACCGTGATCTTGAAAGCTATAATTTATATAGAGATGGTGTATTCCTNGCAAATACNGGTTTAGCAACATCNTATGCAGATTCTAATGTTGAGTTNGATACTCAGTATTGNTATACNGTTACTGCGGTNTANACTGAAGGTGAATCAAGCCAGTCNAATGCNGANTGTGCTACAGCATTAGATCCGGGTGATGTTGTAGAGCTTAGTGTTACAGATGGNTCTGTAGATATTGGAGGCACAACAACTATTAGTGTTGATATGTCAAATGATGATCCTGTAGCAGGATTCCAATTCTCATTATCATTTAACCCTGATATTGCTAGTATTGTAAGTGTNNCTGAAACNGCAAGGACATCTGGATTTAGTCTATCTCAAGCAGGTGGAACNATTATTGGNTTCTCNTTAACAGGAGCAACTATTGCTCCAGGTGATGGTGCTATAGTAACTATTGAAGTTTCTGGTAATACATTTGGTGCAGCTGAAGCNTGNTTATCNGATGTNNTTTTATCTGATTCAAATGCAAATAGTATGATTGCAACAACAAGNTGNGGTACTNTATCTGTTGGTGGAGATATNGTAGAGGGTTGTACAGATCCTGCTGCATTAAACTATAACCCTGAGGCAAATGTTGATGATGGTTCTTGTATTTATCCTNCAGATGTNACATTNTCNTTTGGTACTCAAACTGATAATACTATTGATGTGGTTATGAGTAACGAAGTGCCAGTGGCAGGTTTCCAATTTACATTGGAAGGATTAGATATAGTTAATGCTTCGGGTGGTTCTGCAGAAGCTGCAGGNTTTACAATGTCATCATCAGGTGGAACGGTTATTGGTTTCTCATTAACAGGATCAACTATACCTGTTGGTGATGGAGTGTTATTAACTATAGAGCACTCTGGTTTTGATGAAGTGTGNTTTGATGGAGTAGTAATTTCTGATTCATCAGGTTCNGCATTATCAGTGAATACGGGTGATTGTGCAGAATCTAATCCAGTAGATCCTATATATGGATGTACAGATGATTCAGCATGTAACTACGATTCAGAGGCAAACACAGATGATGGTTCATGTGAATATCCAGAAGAATTTTATGATTGTGATGGTAACTGTATNGCGGACACTGATTGTCTAGGTGAATGTGGTGGTGATGCCGTTGTTGATGCTTGTGGTGATTGTGATGGNGGTGTTGACAANCCTGATGATTGTTATACATTNCAGTATTTCACTGATCTTCCAGTATCTACAGGTGAGAGTCAATTGCTAATTATATCAGATGCAANAGGTTTAGAGCCTGGAGATGAAGTTGGTCTATATGATNCAAATGCGATAACAAACTATGGTGATTGTTCTGATCAAACAGGCGAANTATTAGTAGGTGCTGGTGTTTGGACAGGNGAACAATTAAATATAGTAAGTGTTGGCTCNGTTGATTTATGTGCATTTGGTGGTGTTCAACTTGCAGGTTATGTTGAAGGTAATCCTGTAGTATATAAAGTNTGGAAAGCNGCTGAAGATAGAGTATATGATGCTGAAGTAAATTCATATGGTGCTGGTACAGGAACATGGGGTGATATTATTATTGCTGCAGATATGCTTGAGCCAATCTTTACAGTAACTCAAGAGGTACAAGTATCAGCCTTGTCAATGAACTCTATATCGTTTATGAGTACTCCTGAAGATGCAGCAGCAAGTTCAGTATTTGCGAATAACGATGTTCTAATAGCATCTAATGATGGTGGACAATATTTTGCTCCAAACTTTGGTGTTGATTTAATTGGAGATATGGATTTCACTAGAGGTTATAATGTGTTCTTAACAGGTACAGAAGATCAAACAATTGTACTTGAAGGTTATCCATTTGATTTGGAAGCAACTCCAGTTAATATTGCAGCATTACAAAACAATTTGATTGGTTACTTGCCAACAGAATGTATGGCTACTGAATACATCTTTGATGGTTATGATAATATATTAATTGTTAAAGATGATAGTGGTAACTACTATGCTCCAAGTTTTGGTGTAGCATTACTAGATGAAATGTGTCCAGGTGAAGGATATGAAATATTCTTAACAGGTACTGAAGATGTAGAATTATTCTACCCAGCTTCAGGCGACATGGCTCGTGCAAATTCTGAGTTATCACAGTATTGGTCAAATTATAAGTTGAATAGTGTATCTACTCAATATGAGATTGCAAAAACAGGTCTCTCTCATCCAATCATTATTACTGAGCTAACTGGTTCTGTAGAGGTTGGTGATGAGCTAGTAGCATATGCAGGCGAGATGGTAGTAGGTGCAACTAAAGTAGTTGACTTAGATGCTCCGGTTGTAATATCTGCATGGGCTGGATATCATGAGTATGGTGTAGACTTAGATGGTTATACTCTAGGAGATAAGATTGATCTTAGATTGTGGAGTGCATCTGAATCTCGTGAGCTTCGAGTAGTGGCTGACTTAGATAATGATGAGTTTGGTGTAGGTCCGTTAACTGCAGGTACAGCTACTGTATCAATGCAGGATGCGATACCTACTGAGGTGAATTTATCTCAGAATTATCCAAATCCATTTAATCCAACAACACGTATAGATTATAGTGTTGTTAGTGATGGTCATGTAACTCTAAATGTATATGATATTACAGGTAGATTAATTTCAACATTGGTTGATGGTTATGTTGATTCTGGATATCATAGTGTAATGTGGGATGGAATAGATGATAATGGCAAAATGGTTGCTGCGGGAATTTATTTCTATACATTGCAAGGTGAGAGTTCTAGTATGACACGTAAGATGGTGTA
>NZVQ01000050.1 GCA_002701525.1 Fidelibacterota bacterium
TGAATTTTGATGAAGATGATGCAAGTTGCTTAATTATGCATGCTGAAGATTATGATTCAGTTACAGATACATATTGGGAAGATGATGTAATTCCTTTTTATGAAGCAATCATAAATTCAGGGAACTATGCAGCTCTAGTAGCTCAGCCATCAGGCTCACATGGTGTAGGGGTAGGTCCATTTGAGGAATATAGTGAAGATATTATTCCATTTATTTGGAATCAATTAAATTTAAGTGAGTGGTAACAGCATCCTGCTTTAGGAGCAGGGGGTAGCAGGCTCGAGTCCTGCCCGACGACAAATTAGAAAGCCTCTTTTATAGAGGCTTTTTTATTTTGTAAATTCAGAGATGAAAGTATTTTTAAATATTTTAATATTTTTCAGTTTATTATTTTCTGAAGTTGAATTCTACTCAAATCAAGATTCATTTTTGGTAGGAGAACATATAGAGGCCCATTTTTCTGGTCTTGATAGCTATGGAAGTGATTGGATTGGTATTTTTCAGTCTAATGCATCTAACGAAGAATATCTTTATTGGAAATATACAGATGGATCTCAGCAAAATAATTATAATTTTATAGATTCAGGAAATGTAAATTTTTCTCCTATATCATTGCCAACAGGTAATTATGAATTAAGATTATTTTATAATAATAGTTATGATATAATAGAGTCGTTCCCTTTTATTATTACAGATAGTTGTATTGAAGTTGAAGAGTCTACTTTCAATGACATGTTTAAAGTGATGACATTTAATACTTGGTATAGTGCCCAATATGGTTTTGGAGGTTTAAATCGTGTTGCAGAAATTATTGCTAGTTTGAATATTGATGTGATTGGGTTTCAGGAAACTGACCCTGGTTCTATCATTGAAATCAAATCATTACTTTCTGCTTTTGAAGGATATGAGGAATTATATTCAACTCCCTCTGAATCAAATATATCAATTATATCAAGGTTCCCTATTACTAATACATATGATTATAATATATATGGAATTGGGGTAGATTTATTAATTCCAAACTCTGATACAATAAAATTTGTTTCCTCTCATTTAACAGCCTACCCTTATGGCCCTTATGATTTATATGAAGGAGTTTCAGCTGAAGATGTGATTAACAATGAATTGTCTACAAGATATATAGAAAATCTAGATATTTATAATCAAATAATTAATAATCCCTTAAATAATCCAAGTTTACCTGTTATTTATGTTGGCGATCATAATGCCCCCTCGTCATTAGATTGGGGAAATGACAATATAAATCAAAATTTTGGATTTGAGATGGATTGGCCAGTTTCTGAATTCCTTTTAAATAATGGTTTTTATGATTCGTATAGAGAAATATATTCAGATGTAAATATTGATATTGGATTGACTTGGTCTCCTGGTTATCCTAAAAATACTTTTGATAGTTGGGATATTCATGATCGAATAGATATGATATATTTCAAACATGGCCATACTAAAAAATTATATCCCTTAGCCTCATATGCTTATGATTGCGATCCTTGGCCTTCTGATCATAGGGCTGTAATTACAGAATTTGCAGTTTGTCAGAATAGCGAAATTGGAGATATTAATTCAGATGAAATAACTAATATTATTGATATAGTTATATTAGTAAATGAAGTGCTTGAATCATCAAATACATATTGTATTAATATTTATGGTGACTTTGATTATAATGAAGAGTTGAATATTTTAGATATTATTCAATTAGTTACTTTTATTCTAAATAATTAATTTATCCTGTTTTAGGAGCAGAGCGACAGAGGTTCGAATCCTGCTCTCTCGATATTAAATTAAGAAAGTCTCTTTTATAGAGGCTTTTCTGTAATTTGAATTTTTCTAAAATCATCTCCAGTAGGGTTTTGAAATACTTTTAAATCAAATTCTGATAGAACTGCAAGGAGATGATCGAAAATATTTGATTGAATAGCTTCATAGTTTACCCAATTGGTATCACTTGAGAATACATAGATTTCAATAGGAAGCCCATCTGATTCTGGAGCAAGCTGNCTAACTAGAAAAGTCATTTCATTATGTATATTTGCATGATTGCGTAGATATCCTTCTATATATGCTCTAAATGTACCTATGTTAGTTAAGGANCTACCATTGATTAGCCCTTCTTCATTGATATTATTTTCTATGTTATGCTTATTAATTTCTGATTGTTTTTGATTAATATAATCACTGATCACTTTAAATTTCTTAAATCGTTCTANCATTGAATTATCACAGAANTTAATACTGTTCATATCAATCTTAATGGATCGTTTTATTCGTCTTCCACCGCTATCAGACATNCCNCTCCAGTTTTTAAATGAGGAATCGGTAAGTTTGTGTGTTGGAATAATACTAATAGTTTTATCCCAATTTTGAATTTTAACTGAATGAAGAGCGATGTCAATTACATCTCCATCAGCACCAAATTGAGGAGCNTCAATCCAATCTCCAATTTTAAATAGATCATTGGAACTGATTTGGATACTAGAAACAAGTGAAAGAATAGTATCTTTAAAAATAAGCATTAAAACAGCTGTTAGTGCACCAATGCCGCTAAGGAAGTAGATGGGCGATTTTCCTGTTAATAAAGCAATGATAATGATAATTCCAAAAATATTTATAAAAAGTTTTATAACTTGTATATAGCTTTTTATATTCAATCTATTTGANTATTTACTTTTAGAATATATATCACTCAATGCATTTATAAAGGCATTAATAGAAGATATGAAAATAAGTGTAATAAGTGTAATNANCACTCTATCCACTATAANATACATAGCTAATAATTCCTTAAGNTTATAAATGAAAATTAATGGNATTAAATATGAAAGTCTATTTAAGACACCTCTTCTCTATTAAAACATCATCAAGNTTAGTTGAGGTTTTTTTAAAAAAATGAGAAATTGATTTAAGTATTATATATCGTGTAACAAGATATAATAGAAAACTAATAATAATAACTGTAAGATAGACCATGTGGAGNTGATCATTGCTTATTGATAAAATATAATTTAGTAAATTCTGCATATGCTATAGTTTAATAAATTCAATTAGATTACTTATGGATTAAATAAAGTTTTTTTTTATAATAATTAATACCATCCTTTTTTAGGAATAAGGTGATGNATTGTGTNAGTTNGAACTCTGCTGCATCNACTTAAGATTATAAANCCTCTTTTATTGAGACTTTTTTATTTAGTAAATTAATACATGAATAGATATGTAATTNTTTTTATATTTTTTTGTGGACTGCCTTATCAACTTTTTGGAATTCAAGNTNCAAATCGAACACATCAAGATATTAGATTGCATAAACAGTTAGTTTTAGATTCCAATANTCATCGTAATGAAGAACANCTTNTGCAATTTATTGAATCAACNATGCAAACTCATCTTATCCCTGGATTNTCAGCATCAATTGTTAAAGATAATAATATNGTATGGGAAAAACAGCTAGGCTATGCAAATATTAANAATGATATTGTTGTTGATGAAAATACNATNTTTATTTTATCATCNATTTCAAAAACTATAACNGCAACAGCATTAATGCAATTATTTGAAAATGAACTTTTTGGGCTCGATGAT
Organism: Fidelibacterota bacterium; assembly: GCA_002701525.1. Taxonomy (GTDB): domain Bacteria; phylum Fidelibacterota; class Marinisomatia; order SCGC-AAA003-L08; family D37C17; genus SCGC-AAA003-L08. Next base: position 3,604 of record NZVQ01000050.1, read on the forward strand.
GATATTGATNATTATTTACCATTTGATGTTAACCACCCAGATTATCCATTAGTTCCTATCACTTTTAAAATGTTGCTATCTCACACATCGGGAATAAAAGATAATTGGAATGTCATGCCTTATTATGATGGAGATTCTCAGTTAGAATTAGATTATTATCTGAATGANTATTTCACTCCTCAAGGAGAATTTTATAATANTAATTTAAATTTTACAAATTCAATACCAGGAGTTAATTATACATATGCTAATAATGGTGTTGCACTAATAGCATTATTAGTTGAAGAGATATCTGGTCAGTCATTTAACGAATATTGTAATGAAAATATATTTGAGCCACTTTCAATGAATAATNCATTTTGGTTTTTATCAGAAATTGAAGACCTTAATCAGGTTGCNTCACCATATCAATTTGTTGGGGGANCAGGGGATTCTTGNTTTGCAATTGGTTGTGGAATTTATGATGAAAATAATCCATGNTTCTGTGACTCTGCATGTATTGAATATGGAGATTGTTGTTATGATTATGATGATNTATGTGGGNCTGACGGGACNGGTAGCAGTCCGGAAAATTTAANAGAATATCAAAANTATGGTTATGCTGATTATCCATCAGGGCAGCTAAGAACATCTTCAAATAATTTAGCNAAATTTATGGCTGCATATATGAANGGTGGTATTTATAATGGAGTAAGAATTTTAGATTCAGAGACGATTGATCTAATTAAAACTATTCATTATCCAGAAGCAAATTCAATGCAAGGTTTGATGTGGTATTATAAGAATGAGAATGGAAGAACCTTGTTTGGTCATAACGGAGGGGATGTGGGCAGTTCAACAGAGATGTTCCTATCGTTTCCAGATAATTTAGGTATAGTATTATTAACTAATTCAAATAATTACAATGCAATGATCCAAATAGAAAATGCTATATTAGATTTTGCTGAAGAAACTGGTTTTGCGATTGCAGGAGATGTTAATGCTGATGGGTATGTTAATATTTTAGATATCGTTACTACTGTGAATTTTGTTTTGAATAATGAGTATAGTAGCTATGCAGATTTAAATTTAGATAGTACAGTAGATATTTTAGATATAGTGCAATTAATAAATATAATTTTAAACTAATTACTTTGTTTTAGAAAAGGAGTTTGCAGGTTAATATCCTGCTGTAAGATAAATGGATTTAGTAAATAAAATTAAGAGAAAATGGGAGATAAGATCCAACCGTCAATTACTAATTATTTTTTTAGTATTTGGGATTACAGGTTCAACTGCAGCATGGATATCTAAGCCAATTTTAGAATTTATTGGTATTAAACAGTCAAATATTTCTCTATGGTTCTATTGGCCTATACGAATTATAATTATTTTTCCACTATACCAAATATTGCTTTTGATTATAGGAACTATATTTGGGCAGTCTAAATTTTTCAAAAATTTTATTAAAAAAATGTTTAAAAAATAGCAGGCTATAAGTACTCGATTTAATATTAGATTCATTCATTTAAAAGCTTATTTTATAGAGGCTTTTTTGTTTTGTAAATTAATTAATGGAAAAACCCTTAATACTTTATCCAGCAATCTCGATGATGATCTTAACATTATTTTTATATACTAAAAATTATTTGGATAATGTAAAGGCTAAAAAAACTAATGTTATAAAATTTAGTTATTTTAAAGCATATCAAGGAGATGTGCCTGAATATATGCTTGTTTCGAGGCAAACTCTTAAAAATCAATTTGAATTACCAATTTTCTTCTATTTCTTAATATCAGTTATTTTAGCCTTTGATAAAGTTACCCAATTGGATATTATCTTTGCTTGGGTCTTTGTAGCCTCGAGATATTTACATTGTTATATTAGATTGAATTCTAATCATGTTCCAAATAGGGCTAAAGTTTTTAAATTAGGGATGGTTATCCTTATAGTTTGGTGGACTATTTTTTTATATAATATTTTGTAAATTTTAATTGAAGATTATTAAGAAAGATAACTTAAAATGAAAAAGAATGATCCGATATTTTTAGAAATAACTGACATTGTTTGGGACCAATCTAAAGAGAATGAAAAAGAGCTCCCTAAAGAATTAGATTTAAAATGGAATGGTGGAGTTTGGAATGATATGCAGGTTTCAGATTGGCTAAGTGAATATTTTAAGGTTAAAGTTAATAGTTTGAACATTAAAGAGTTAGATAATAAAGCTGGTAGCGGCTGATGCAATACTTGCTAGTGGTCTACTAGATTTGATAAAAATAAAGGTATAATAATGAGCTACTAAAATCAGCTTTTGATGCCATCCATTAATAATGCAATCTCCCTTTTTTAAAGATTAGAAACCATCTTTTTTAGGCACTTTTTTTTATTTAGATTATGCTATGATTAGATTATTGGCAATATTATTCTTTTCTTTTAGTTTTTCACAGTGGTCCTACATTGATGTTGATGGAGTTTTGCGTTCTTATTATATATCATATCCATCTGATATTAATTCAGATGATAATTCAATTCCATTAATTATAAATATGCATGGGTTTGGAGGGAATGCTGCAAGTCAAGTATCATACACTCAAATGAACCAGTATGCTCATCCTCAAAATATAGCAGTTGTTTATCCACAGGGATTAAATAATTCTTGGAATGTATATACCTATTGGGATAATAATTGGTATGATGATGTTGCTTTTATGAGTGCTATGATTGACCAAATAGCAATTGATTTTAATATAGATCTAGATAGAATTTATGCTTGTGGTATGTCTAATGGTGGATATATGACATATAGGCTTGCCTGTGATTTGTCTGACAAGATAGCTGCATTTGGTTCTGTTACAGGAAATTTTATGCTTACATCCATAGGTGACTGTACAAGTCAAGATAGAGAAGTGCCAATAATTCATTTCCATGGAACTTCTGATCAAGTGGTAAATTACTATCCACCTTCTTTTGATGGGGCTCTAACTATTGGTGAATCAATTGACTTTTGGACTAGTTATAATAATCTAACTTCTGAAAATGTTGAATCGATTAGTAATAATGTTGAAGTCTATACATACTCTAAAGAATCTTCTGAAACAAAGTTTGTTCATTATAAAGTAACCAGCGGAGGACATGTATGGTTTGGTAACAGTTGGGGCTTTAATACTAGTGAAGAATTAATTAACTTCTTTATGCAATATCAATTATCGGATTTTATTAATAATCAATTAGAGGGCGATATTAATGGAGATGATTCTATAAATATTCAGGATATAATTTTAACAATTAATTTAATTTTTAATAATCAATATGATGCATTAGCTGATTTAAATTTAGATGAAACAATAGATGTTTTAGATGTAGTGCAGCTTGTAGATATAATTTTAAACTAACTGCTCCCCCCCCCTTTTTTTTCTTTGGTAGATTGCTCAGGCCCTTATTGCAATTCGGTTGCAATTAAAATATGATTATAGTAATTTTGAATATGTGCATTAATTGAAAAAAGGGGTATTCTAATGACAAAATTGCCAGTTACAGTTCTTTCTGGGTTTCTTGGAGCTGGAAAGACAACTGTCTTAACAAACTTACTTAACAATAGGCAGGGGAAAAAAGTTGCTGTAATTGTTAATGATATGAGTGAAATCAATATTGATAAAAGTATGATTCAGAATGATGTTTCATTAAACCATAAAGAAGAGAAGTTGGTAGAGATGAGCAATGGTTGTATTTGCTGTACACTGCGTGAAGACCTTTTGGTTGAAGTTACTAAGCTAGCTAAAGCACGAAGTTTTGATTACTTGCTGATTGAATCAACAGGTATATCTGAGCCATTACCTGTTGCGGAAACATTCACTTTTGAAGATGAAAATGGTGTTTCGCTTTCAGATGTTTCTAAATTAGATACAATGGTCACTGTTGTTGATGCCGTTAATTTCCTTAATGATTATAATGAAGCTAAATATTTACAAGAAGTTGGCGAATCTTTAGGCGAAGATGATGAGCGTAGTGTTGCAGATTTGCTTGTTGATCAGGTAGAATTTGCAGATGTTATACTTATTAGTAAAATTGATTTAGTTAAAAAAACTGATATTGATAAGCTAATAGTTGTTCTTAAAACATTGAATACAACAGCGAGCATCATTCCAATCTCTAATGGAGAAGTTGAATTAGATAGAATCTTAAATACTGGTTTGTTTGATTTTGAACAAGCACAGCAAGCACCGGGTTGGTTAAAAGAGATGCGTGGTGAACATATTCCGGAAACTGAGGAGTATGGAATTAGCAGCTTTGTTTATGAAGCTCGCAAACCTTTTTATCCTCAAAAGTTTCATGATTTTTTACATAGTGATGATCTTTCAGGAAAGCTTATTCGTTCTAAAGGATTTTTTTGGCTTGCAACTCGCCCAATGTATGCAGGTAGTTGGAGTCAGGCGGGAGGTATAGCACATCATGGATTTGCAGGCCTGTTTTGGAAAGCCATTCCAAAAGATAATTGGCCAGAAGAAAAAGAAGCTATTGATTACATAAAGGAAAAATGGGTCGAGCCATTTGGTGATATGCGACAGGAATTAGTTTTTATTGGTCAAGGTTTAGATCAGAATAAAATCACTAAATTATTAGATGAATGCCTTTTATCAGATGCTGATTTATTATTAGGTAAAGATCACTGGGCTCAATTTCCAGACCCTTTCCCTGTATGGACTGAAGAAGCTTGAAAACTTATCAAGTAAAATTAATATAATATTTCTAAGTTATATTTTATTTGACTTGAGGGGTGCAGTTCTTGCAAATTCCCTTTAGTAGGTGTTCGGCACTTTCTATAATATAATCAGGAACTGATGGAATTGATATTTTGACAGGTAGACATGATGAATTTCCACAATCATTGCATACGAAATGAGGATGCTTTTCCTGTTTACCTATTGATGATCCTTCATCTTTAAGCTGTGCATATCTTTTAACCCCATCGCTATCTATAAATGAATGAATCATATTCGAGCCTTCGAGTCTTTCCAAGATACGATATATTGTTGATTTATCCATTGTGGTATCAAATTTTTCTATTAAATCTAAGATAGAAACAGGGTGCTCAGATTTCTTAAAAAAATTTATTAATGATTCAACTGTTTTTGTTTTTCTAATAACTGCCATAGTATTTATTGCAACTTACTTGCAATATTATTGCAAATGAATTGCATTAAGATATAATTCCACTTTATATTATTGACCTGTTAATATAAACAAATTTATTAAAAATTTATTTTAAAATGAAAAGGAAAACTAAAAATGAGAGAATATTT
>NZVQ01000051.1 GCA_002701525.1 Fidelibacterota bacterium
CACCAAAAGAAGACATTACACAACCTTCATCTGTCCATTCACAAAATGGCATATCTTCACACATCGCTTCATCAAACTCTCTACAAAAATCATTATTAGACTCAGAATCCACACACATTTCAAAAATACCATTAGGCATTGATAGAATGCCCCATTCGCATTCAGAATTTATTATGCATTCATCTTGTGTTAATTCTGAACAAGAGTCTTGTGCATATATATTTAAACTTATAAATAAAAGTAATACTGAGAGTTTATGAAATACCATGTTTCAATCCTTTATATATTCAAATAATGTTATTATTTAATTTAATAATAAATACCCCATAAAAATTGGGAAATATTAAATTTTGGGATGCAAAAATCCTATCAACCAAAATATCGCGGCTGATTTTGAACTTCTTTCTAATTATTATTTATTGAGAAATTACTTAGGGACTACATTTTTAGCGATAGGGCCTCTATCACTTTCACCTATTTCATACTCAACATCTTGATCTTCAGCAAGAGTTTTATATCCTTCCATTAGAATACTGCTCATATGAACGAATAAATCTTTCTCACCATCTGGTTGAGCTATGAATCCATAGCCTTTGGCGTTATTAAACCACTTTACTTTACCTTGTTTCACGTCAGCCATTGCGTCTATTAACCTTTATATTAACTAAAAAATATTTAAAGCATAACTTACAAATAAAAAAATAACAATATACAACACTTATTTAAATTGCTAAAAATAGATGCTCAACCCTATAGATAGTTGTAATAAATCCGTTTTAGACTCTGTCCAGTTAAACGATGTTTGAACAGGCCCATCTTGAGGGTCAGAAAAGGTAATTGAACCTTCCTTAAGATATTTTGCTTTTGCTCCCATTAGATATCTAGCATTAATAAAAAATAATAACTCTCCAGCAGAATCTCCATTCTCATCTTCAAGAGTAGTTAATTTCACCTCTAGTCCAGTACCAAAGCCATAACTAAATGCATTATCAGATGCATTTGTAGACTCCGCTATTTGGCAATCGTCATGCTCTGTATCTGCATTGTCCGTGCAATTATTATTTATCAATTCAGTGGTGGTTGACAAATTTTTAAGACCTACCAATCCTTCAAAATGAGGTCTGATATTACCATGGAACGGTAGTATTCTAAAAAAAAGGTGTCCATAGCCTATTTCATTAGTTGTTTTCTCTGTAATTGATACTAAATCAGTAAAGTAATTAAATGGAATTTGCCTTTGCGAATGACCGTAAACAGAATATCCTAGATTTAGCCCAAAGCCTAATTCCTTAACTGGATATAATATTCCATTAATACCAATACCAAAACCTGCTGGTACTTCTTGTACTGCAAATTCTCCTCTAGGCAACTGTCCCACAAGGCTAAGATCTCCACCCGCATGCTGAGGAAATAAAAGTGTCCAAGTAATAAATAAGATAAATATTTTAAAATATTTCATTAATGAGTATGCTCTTCACCACCATGAGAATGTTTATGAGACTCCTTATTATCATGGTGTTCATGCACCTCTTTTACATCATTAATTTCAGGGTGATGATGTGAACCAGCTGTAAAATAACCATTTAATTGAAAGATGAAAAGATATACACCTGCAACAACTAGTCCCCAATTAGACACTTTTGATACTTTAGCAAATGAACTTCCTCTTAACATTGATAATAATGGATATACAATCAACAAGACTATAACTTGTCCCAATTCTACACCAATATTGAAAGATAATATCTGAGATAATGATAAGTTAATATGATTAATTGCTGCTATCTCTTGCAATTTTGTAGATAAACCAAAGCCATGTATCAAACCAAATATAAATACCATTATAATTAAATTTGGAGCAGGCTTTGAAAACCACTTTTGAAAACCATCTAAATTTTCAAAGCCTTTATAAATGACACTAAATGCGATAACAGCATCTATCAAGAATGCATTCGCAGTAATTCCATAGAAAGTAGCAAATACAAGAGTGATACAGTGAGCAATAGTAAAAGCCGTAATAAATTTAAAAATATCTAAATAATTGGTAAGAAAAAATAAGACCCCTATAAGAAATAAAATATGATCATATCCTGTGACCATATGTTCTGCGCCAAAATATATATAATCCCACAATGAGGCATTTGACATCGCTTTTACTGTAGACTGAGACACCCCATGCGAAAATGCAATTTGGAATAAAGTAAATAATGGAATGATTTTATAGATTTTAATCATAGGCTAATGTACAAATAACAGGAAAATCAATAAAAGTAAATTTGGAATTAATTAAATAAAAAATTCATAATTGTATTAACTAAGGCTACAACATCTAAAACATCTAAGATACCATCTTGATTTAAATCTCCTAGACTATATTCACATGATCCATCATCAACATTAGCATCAGGATTAAAGTTGATAGCAGATTCATATGTACACCCAAACATTATAAATTGAGAATACAAACAAGATGAGTCATCCCCATTGCCAATTGCATCTGCTATAGGATTATAGTTAAATGCAATTGGGTCCGTACATGCTGAACCTGACATACAGTGATTACCCATCCAGTAACATCCATCTTCATTCATACATTCAAACTCACTATCATAATCCATACAATTATCAGCAGATTCCATGCAATGATCACCCATCCACATACACCCATCAATAAGCATGCAATCTGCCTGATTCAATGCTTCACTACAATTATCACAGTCATCATACAAGCACGATCCATCATCAAACACCGCAGTCTCATCATAATTACAAGCATTAGGATCAATACAATCATACATTTCATCCAATAAATTTGGGATATATGTATATTGGAAATCATATAGGTTAGGCATATCAAACTTATACCTTAGCACCATATTATGATCAATAAAAGCATATGCNGAATAGGTTGTCGCAGAAGAAAACATATTCCAAAAATCATGANCAGGNTCCATATCAAGTATTAATGGATTATTNCCAAATTCTCCAAGNTCNGNATAAAGNNTAGCCCATTCATTNCATGAATAATATGTTANNGGNTCTTGAAGATCTTGACTATAATCAAGNCTAACCAAGAATTGTATTTCATCATATTGNTCTGANAATTCAATTATTTCATCCATCAAACTGATGTAATCATAACATGCNGGTCACCAAGTCGCATTCATNCTAATAATTGTGAATTTATAATCACCACCATTTAAATCGCCATTTAAATCTGATAATTTAAAAGAATCTCCTGCAACATAATTTGCTGATCCATTACATACAGGATATAATGCATTTTGATCTTCAATGCTTAATGTATCACCTATATTATATACTGTTCGAAATTGAACTTGAGAATCATTAAAAACACAAGAATTATTTGAATTAGGAAAAATTAAACTCACAAATAGAATAAGTGTAATTAGAANTTTCATTTAAATAATTAATTTAGCCTAANATAAGATTTACTAACTGTACAACATCNAAAACATTTATAACTCCATCGGCATTAATATCACCNGATGAACTAGTATCACTAGATAAAATCATATTAACAACTAATATTATATCTTGAACATTGATTGTGCCATCACCATTAACATCTCCAACAATAGCCTGTTGATAATGTTCAGCAATCACATCAGTTATATAGCTTCTGGCAGAAAANTTTAAACCTGAATTAAGAGGATAAGTATCTAATAAACTACCATCATANTCTAAAATAACAATCTGTTTATGTAAACCGTTTGGAGCAAATTGAGCTCTAATTGGNAAATTAGGATATTGATCTAAAACCAATGGTAAATCAGAGTTACCACAGAAANTATTATTAAAAGTAGTTAGATTTGATTCACCTACGGCAATGATTACAATGTTTTCATATCCCTCAGCTCTTAAATCTTCTTGAAAATCAGACAACTGCCCGAATGTTGATGTTCAGCCTGCTCAGCCCTGAGATGAAAAGAAATGAAGAGTTATATAATCTGAATATTCAGGATTCCAAACATCTAATCCATAGGTTGGAGATGTTGNATTNTAATCCTCTAATGAATAACTATATTGACCCATTAAAGCNGTTNTNAAANTAAGNANNAGTATTTTTATNATTTTCATAATGTATTAATATANNTCANNATAATTTAATTANNTAGTATAATATTNACAATTTGAACTATGTCTAAAATATTAACAGAACCATCTNAATTTTGATCTGCATTNGAATCATAATCATTAGCTAAAATAAAATTCACAGTAACAATAATATCCTGAACATTAACAAGTGAATCTCCATTAACATCTCCTTCTATTGAAGCTGNACATTCTATATTTGTTAAATACTGTGATGCCAAAGTTGGATATAACAATAATGCNTCGCATGCATCAGTATCATCTAAAACATGATATTTAAGCCAATTTAAAGCATATTGCTGAACCTCACCATAAGGATATGCTGCAAATCCATGACCGCTATTTGCACCTTCAAACATAATTTTATCTGTTGANTCAGGCATATTAANATATATATCTTGCCCTAACATGCCTTCATATGCAGTTAATTCATTTACCTCTACTTCTCCAGCAAATATCAATGATGGAACTGAATGNTCTACAAGTTCNGGNACTAANCATATNCAATAAATGACTCCATCATANTCTTCGCCTGGACATAAATCGCAATCTTCAAATAGTACAGTCGGATTTAAAGAAATTAATGCTTTTAGNGANCCNTCNATCATCGCAGCATTATGAGAGGCCCCACCTCCCATAGAATAACCNCCAACTGAAAAACTATCCATATCAACAAGTCCATATATTGGNGATCCTNGCCTGCTATTTTCTTGTCTAATTGACTCTATAGCATCTATAAGGCCTTCACCTCGCTGTTGATGAGAATCATTTATTGCATCATTAGGACCTATTCTCATTGCGATAAACCCATGTGATGCATAGAATTCTGCCCAACTAGNCATCTCTGANCTGCCACCACCAAAGCCTGGNGTNANCACAATACTTTTATATGGAGCCTCACCATCAATTGGATAATAGACAACACCATCCAAGTAATCAGGNCCATTCCTTAAACCTTGCGATTCTGTAATAGTTGCATATTCATAGGGTCCATCAGCAGAACCACCACCAGTNCCNCCACCAGAGGTNCCNCCACCTCCNATATCTTCGCATCCACCAGTNTCATCATTCCACTCACAATATTGAGACCAATANAAACAATCTGCTTGGCTTAATTCATAGCACTCTGCATAAATAAAGNTAGATAAGATAAATATGTATATATATAATGTATTTTTCATANTCAAAATTTAAAATAANCANCTGCTTTTATAAATAAATNTTACAATNAGTTACATTNATAAACGCACAACTGCAGATGCAATAGATAGNCCTGCACCCGTACCAACAAAAAAAATCAAATCATCTTTGATTATTTTTTTATTTTCAANAGCCANAGCCAAAGCAAGGGGAATAGAGGCCGCAACACAATTACCTGTTTTAGNTANAATATTCATAACCTGNCCCTTTTCAAAACCACCATATTTTGAATATGCATCNACTCCGCGACCAGATGCTTGATGNGGGATTAATANGTCAATATCTGTTTTTGAAATATTATTTCTATCTAATATTTCTGATATCATATTATAAACTTTACGCAAAGAATATTTGAAAACCTCTGGACCATTCATAGAAAAAAGATTGTCTTCATCTTTAGTAATGCTATCTTGAGGATGAAGGNTTGTACCTCCTCCTTTTACCTGGGTNAATTCTGCACCCTCTGGCCAAGAACTCATTTCAAAATCAATCAATCCNTGTTTACCATTATCTGATGCTTCCAAATATANTGCAGCCGCTGCATCACCTAANAATGAAGCACTCTCCGGTTCGTTAAAATTTCGTCCTCTTGTCCCNCGATCTGATGATACTATTAATATATTTTTATATGTTTTACTATTAATCATTGAGCCTGCTACATTTAATGCTGTAATAAATGATAAGCATGTAGAGTGAACACTGAATGACGGNATACNCTCATATCCTAATTCTTTTTGAATGAAAACAGATGTNTCTGGGATTGTTTGNTTTGGAACTCCTGAAGCATTTATGATTAAATCAGGCTTAGGCTTGCTACCAATAGCATCTTTAGCTGCNATTGCACCCATTTGATCTACATCAATNTCTGANACCCTCCGNTCCTCAACTCCCGTCCTAGANAAAACCCAATTAACATCTTTATTTATTTTTTGCGATAANTCTAAAGAGGTTTCAATANTNGGAGGCAAATAATATCCTGATCCTGTTATTTTAAATTGGTATTTCATATTAATTTGGTNCCATATTTAATTTATTTTTAAAGTGAAAATTAAGAGTTAAAATAAAAGAGGTAATAAAATANGNTATCATTAAAAACGAAAACNTNCCCCCTAAATCAAACCAAATNTTACCTTGAATATATANNAGANTCACACCAAATGAGNATTTAAATAACTCTGCTAATATTGAATATTTACTGTAATCAAGTATNGAGGTGAATGANAAAATATGCAACATTATAAAAAAGCCATATGAGTAATCCAATATAGANGGANTNCTTATATCCATAATTATAAATAAATGAAACATCATTAAACCAGCAATAANATGNTGGNACCATGACCATGNTATCATNANAANAGAGTTGTNNGTTCTATACTTAACTTGATTATTGGGATCNNAAATTTCATTNANGGGCATTTTTAANTTTACATCTTCAGGNCTCCANCCAGTAGGCATAAACCATATTTTAATTTTATCAANTAACCTNTCTGCATGCCATGCATCTTTAACTATTTGCCATAAATGTTTAAAATTAATTANTATTGGGTTCCATGTTGATACAGGACGCAATGTACCATAAACTGGTTTAACATCAGGAAGTTCTTCTTGAAATGTATTAAATAATTTGTCCCATATAATTAATATTTGGCTATAGTTTTTATCAAGGTATTCTGGGTTAATAGCATGATGAACTCGATGGTGAGATGGTGTTACAATAATTTTTTCTAGAAAACCCATTTTATTGATTAGCCTTGTATGGTACCAGAACTGCATAAATAAATGTATAGGACCTAAAATAATAAATATATTTACAGGTATACCAAGCAAAGCAGCAGGCAACATTAAAATCGCTGAGAATTTAAATGTGTCCGATATAGATTGTCTAAGTGCACATGACAAATTAAATTCCTCACTGCTATGATGTATAATATGCCTATTCCAAAAAATATTTACTCTATGGCTAAGCCTGTGCATCCAATAACCTGTAAAATCTTGGACGATAAAAGCAACCAATATAGCAAGCCATAATGGCTCTAATTTATAGATAGCAACTTTATCTACAAGCCAAGCATAACTAATGATAACAACTCCAATTTTAAAAGCATCTTTAATTGTATTAGTCATTCCTGAGCTTAAACTAGATATCATATCCGCATGATTATTAATTTCTAAGCCTCGTTTTTTTGCAACAATCATCTCTATAATAATTAATATTATAAATGATGGTATTGCTATAAACAATGATTGTACATAAAAGCTCATAAAACTATTTTCTCATAAAATCATTAATACTTTTAATGACATGTTTTGGATTAGAAATATCTAAATCTTGAGTTGAATTTGAATCATTTTTCAACCAACTTTTCAAATGATTGTAATCGAGTTTTTCATAACTATCTATACCTATTCTAATCAATGCTTCAGCATTGCATGCTTGTTCATATTGATTCCCAATAGGAATAACATATAATCTTTTTTTCAAATATAATACCTCAGCTGGCAATTCAAACCCTGCTCCACATACAACCCCTTTGCAATTTAATATTGCATTAAAAAAAGTATCATCTCCAGTAGGAAGAATTTCACAATTATTTATATTTTGCTTTTCTTTTGTATTGAAATCAAAAATTTTAAAGTGATATTGATCTAATTTAGATAAAACTTCTAAGATATAATTAGTATTATAATTCCAAAGATATACAACATAATAATTTTCTATTTTAGGCTCTGCATTAATTATCTTACTTCTTAATAATGGACCAAGAATATTTTTATCATATTCTTTAAAATGAAAGCCTATATACTCTTCACATGGACTATACCAATTCATGAAAAACTCTGCTAACTTATCTTTTTTTTCAGTTCGGGGAATTTTATTAGATAAAAAAGATGCTTGATGAGACAATTGAATACATCTAACACCTCGCAGTTTACTTGACCATGAAGAAATAGGTTCAAAATCTGATATAACTAAATCATACTTTTTAATATTAAATCGAAATAAATCAATAACAAATCGAATTATATTATTATAAAAAAATGATTTAAGATAACTTACTTTCCCATTATCATTTATAACAAATGTGAATCCTTTAAATCTATATTTAATATCAAGCTTCGTATTAATTATATAATTGCAACCACTAATTAGAATATCAACTTCATATTCTTTCTTTAGGTATGGAATTAATTCTCTCGCTCTAGTTATATGTCCTGAGCCTGTTCCATTAAGAGCATATAGAATTTTATTCATAAGAATTACTCCTCATTAATTATTATTTGAAAACATAATATTATTACCAAACTTATTTTTTGGAACTCTTTTATTATTATTAAGATGCCATTCTATTCCTGAAAGCACTTGATAAAGATATTTTTTCAAAATTGGTTTTATTAAAATATTAAATGGGATGAAGCACTTTGTCTTACTTCCTTTATTATGCAAATATGGATAAACAGTAATTTTAATATTGCTAGATTTCTCTGTTATTTTTTTTATTCTCCAAGAAACAAATGATTTTGAACCAGACCTAGGTGCGATACATAAATCATAACCTTCGTTATCTATCCAATTAATAAAAGTTCTCTTTAATATTAAGCCATTATAATAATGTACTTCATCTATAGACTCACTGCCTGGCCATTGTCTAATTGGATTTTTTTTACAAAATGGATGAAACAATTCCAAATTTGATGGTCGAGTAATTAGGCCCCATAACTTGTCAACACTTACATTTATTTCTTTATTATAGCTTATCTTCCAATTAAACTTTTTTATTTCATTTTGCATTAAATCCAATAGCATCCTTTAATAAATATTTACTTCTCATAAAGACACCTGAACCTGTTCCTATTTTAGTTCCATCACTATCATAAAGAGTAGACTCAGCTGTAATTTTTTTATTAGACCTATTTTTAACTTTGCCTACTGATTTTATAATTCCTGAAGAGACAGGTCTAATTAAATACACCGTAAAACTATATGTAAATAAAAAAAAATCCTCGATATAAGTGTTTGAAGCGCTCCAAGCTGCATCATCTAACATCTTGAAATATATTGATCCATGAAGACTATTAGCTGAATGATGAAAGTCTTTTTTAACTTCAATTTCTATTTCAGACTTTCCTAAACTCAATCTGATTTCTGGATTAAATAGTTGATTTATTGGAGCACTTTTATAACCATTTATAATTTTAGCAAAGTGACTAGAATTCATTCTCAAATTTATATATAGACTCTATAATATGACTAGTCTAGTTACAAGGATTTACAATTCTAAAATTATACTTTAATATATTTTTCTGAAATGAAGGATGCAATTGATTCTTTTGAATTTTCATATTGATCTTCACTAATATCATTAAAGAAATTTACTTGCACTAAAGTTTTTTCAATATTTGCATTGATACCAGTAATAAACATTTGGACATTACTTTCTTTTCCATTATTTAAAATATCTTCTAATGTATAAATTCCAGTCAAATCAACCATTGAAACTTCAGCCATATCTATAATTAATAGCTTGTTTTCTTTAGACTTAGAACAAATATCTATAAGGCTTTCTGTAGATGCAAAAATCAAAGGACCTTTAGGTTTAATTATATTAATTGGCAACTCATCTAATTTTGCTTTATTAGTTCCCGAAATTTTAAAATCTGAGTTTGATAAAGAAATATTTTGATGATTATAATTCCAATGAATTTTTTTATAATTTTTTATAAATGCAAATAATACACCTATAGCTACAGCAAACATGATATCAGTGAAAATAGTAAGTAGAAATACTATAATAAAAATTAACAGATCGCCTTTTGGAATATTTTTTAAAACAGGAAGAATTCGATAATCTAAAATCTCAAAACCTAATTTAAATAAAATAGCAGCTAAGCATGCAGAAGGTATTGCCGCAACTAAATATCCTAAACCAGATAAGATAGCGAGTAGAGTTAAGCCTTTAACAATAGTTGAAAGTGGAGTTCTTGCTCCAAATGCAATATTCCCAACCGTTTGAGTAGTAGCAGTTGCAGTTGATATACCTCCACAAAGTCCTGCTGCCATATTCGCCAACCCTTGACCAAAGGCTTCTCTATCACTACTGTGACGAAGATTGGTCATGTTATCTGCAACTTTACAGCTTAATAAGCTATCTAAAACAGCTAAACCTGCCAATGATATTGCAGGACCAATAAATTCAGGTATTCTAGATAGATTTGGGATATGAAATGAAAAAATATTTGCACTGTCGACCATATTCATTTTATCACCGATATAAGCAATATCTAAATTCATAATATAAGCGATACTAGAACCAGTCACTAAAGCCGCAAAAGATGATGGTACTTTAGATATATAAATATTTTTTTTGCCCAACGAATCCCATAAAAGCAATATCAATAATGATGGTATTGAAACATATAAAGTATGTATATCTATATTTTGGATTAAATCTACTATACCGTTTGAAGACTCTAATCCAAAAAATGCATTTATCTGAGAAAAAACAATAATGGCACCTATTCCACACATAAAACCTGCTATTGCAGGATAAGGTATGTAATTAATAAATCTAGAAATTTTCAATATCGATATAGCTACCAAAATGAGTCCGCTTAAGAAAATAATTGAAAAAGCGGCCTCTATATCAGGCTTATTTGAACTCCCTATTACAAAGGCACTCATGAAGACAGCGATTTGAGATGCCATAGGGGCAGTAGGACCACTTACACCTACTCTAGACCCACCAAATAAACCTCCTATAACACCACCAACTATCGCACTCCAAATACCTGCCTTTGGCCCTAACTGAGAAATTTCTCCAAAAGCAAGACCTAAAGGTAGTGCAATAATAGCGACCATTATCCCAGCCAAAATATCAGCTCTCATATTAGTATGAAGGATTCTAATATTTTCTAATGGATTTAATTCTTTAAGTGTATTTGCGGCAAATGATATTAATAGTTTCATATTTATAATTTACAAAACAAAAAAGCCTCTATAAAAGAGGCTTTAGTTTTAAATATTAATGATAAAGGTTTCAATACTAATTAGAGATAGATTTGTTATTCATCTGCTGACGTTTTGTGTGACAATTCTTACAAATAGTCTTGCTCAGATAAATATATTTACCACCTTTATAGGTAGAGGTCGATGAAATCGACCAATTAGGAACTTTATCTATAGTTGAACTTGTCCAATGATTTAAAGGAAAACATTTATGTCCAACTATCATTAAAATTCTCCAATTATTTGATCTAGCCATGAAACCATTAATTCTTCACAATCATCTTCATCATCATTATCATAGTCTAGACCCAACCCTAACAGTTTATCACCATCTAATGCTACCGACTCTCTAAAATCATATGGCTCAGTACTGCATTTCCCAATAAGTTTTCCACCTTTATCCATAAATGGTTTAGCTAATATACCAATAGCATCTAAAAAATTATCCGGATAACCGGTTTGATCACCGCATCCAAAAAATGCTGCAGTTACACCAGAAAAATCAAGTTCTTCGTATCTCATGAAAACAGAGTCCCAATCATCTTGCAGCTCTCCAATATTCCATGTAGGACATCCAATTATAACATTTTCATAATTCAGTATATCTTCGACATCAACATCACCAATATCATGAGATTCTACTTCAAACCCTTTATCTTCAAGATACTCTTGCATGAATTCTGATGCAATTTTTGTATTGTCAGATGTGCTACCCCAAAAAAGACCAATTTTCTTCATATTTATTCCTTGTAAATGCTAATGAGACTCATTCTCATCTATGTAAAATTAAGCAGAAATTAATGATACAAATAAAAAAAGTCTCTGAAAAAGAGACTTTTAAATCATTTTTATGGATTGAGAAAAAACAATATTAATTATTTAAAACAATATTAACTAATTGGACAACATCAAGGATATCAACTACCTCATCTAAGTTTATATCAGCTAGATTGTCATACTGATTATTTAATACTAAATTAATAGTGATAATTATGTCTTGTATATTAATATTGTTATCTTGATTTAAATCTCCTAATTCAAAAACATCTAAATAATTATAAAGAAAATTATATGAATCTGATTTGATTTGGTCAAAATATTCGTTGGGTCCACCAATCCAATTCCCATTCACCGCCCCCCAATACTCATGAAGCTCTGTAGGTGCATATAATTCACTATCAATATTTAATTCTTGCAATCTTTCATAAATCAAGTTTGAGCCATAAACAATGGGTAATGCAATATCAATAGTAAATGGATAACCCGAATTAAATGGAACAATTGGATCTGCCGTGCCATGAAACATTAAAGTAGGAATATTATCATCTTGGTCAATCCAATTTAAATCACCAATTGCTCCCCAGCAACTTATCAGTGCATTTGGCTTACTATTCTGAATATAATTATTACCTGAGCAATCTATACAACCAAGGTCAGGATCTGCAGTTGTACCATAAGTTGACTCTGGCCTTTCGTCATCTTGAGAATATGCTAAATGTAACCCAACAAATGAGCCTGCACTTGTTCCCCAAATAAATATTTTATTTGGATCAACATTATATTCTTCATGAAATTCTCTAATATGCCGTATTGCAGCACTAGCATCCTGCATACCTCTATATACAGCCCGTTCACCGCTATAGCTACTAAGCACATTTAAACCTAATCTATAGTTTATATTAAAGGAAACATAGCCTCGTTTGGCAGAGGCAATTGATAAATCTACTACATCATCTAATTCATTATGACCAGAGAAAAATGCTCCAGTATGAATAAAAATTATTGCTGGTCTAGCATCTAAAGTATCTCCAACAGGTTCATATATATCCATATCGAGGTCTATATCAATTGTGTTCCATTCAAAAAGGAAAATGAATGGTAAGTCTGGAGCATTACCATAAACAACATCCTCTGTTACTAGAACATCTTCAAAAACTTCATCTAAATATCTAACATCTTGTGAAATCACAAGTGAACTCAATAAACAATATATAATAATCAATTTAATATTCATTATTAGTATAATATCATATTTATCATTTGAACAATATCAAAAATGTTAACAATACCATCTTCATTTATATCTGCTAGATAATCAAACTGATTTTCTAGAGCTAGATTAACAACAATTATAACATCCACAACATTTACCAAACCATCCGAATTCAAGTCCCCTAATACATTCTGATTAAAATCAATTGTAAAATTAATTGAATCCGATGTGTAATCATTATATTTCGTATTAACTATTAATGCCTGTGTACCACTAGATATTGGATCAATACTAATATAAGACTCACCATCGTTGATATCTATATAAGAAATATCTAAATCATTATCTGAATCTGTAAAAATATGCATACAATTTAAATCATCTGCAAATTGAGAAGACATCACCAAATCAGCCCCTTCTTGGGGGATATTAATATAATATGCTCCTCCTGTATTTGATAGTAATGGATAAGTCTCACCTATATCAAATGTTGAAGCAGTACAGTATCCGGAAGCCTGCTCAAAGGAATTATTTGCAATACTTCTAGAACCTGTCAAGTATCTCCATAAAGCATATTCATCAAAGGCTTCTGTCATTGTATATTGATTGTTTGTAGCAATATTTATTGAATTTTCATAGATCGGCAATAATGAAACGGGCTCTCCATTCGCAAATTGCAAACCATAGTCTTCCCACATATATCTTACTATAGATGAATCACTAAGTGATTCTACCAAATACTTTTGCCATAGAGCACTCCTATATGGATAAATTTCTGCTGGATAATCTACACCATGATTAGGATAGGTTAGCGGAGTAACCACATTGCAGTTTGCTAACATTGTATATACATGATTTGAATTAGGGAAAACAACATTCTCCATATAAGATGCAGTTTGCTCAAAAAACCATAAATTATAAATATAATCACCTGGTGAACCTGAAGTTCCAACACCATATCTTAATTGAACTGAATGATGGACTTCATGAGCAACTACATGGTGGCTCCATGCAGGGATGGAAGTATAATTATTAGATAAAGTAGAAATTTTCATATAACTTGTACGACCACCAGTATATGGAGGAACAGAATATAAATTTTCGGGGACTACCATCCCAGGCCCATCATTTGATATATATATATCATATAGAGAATTTCCACCAAAATTAATACAGTGATCAGGCGAGCCTAAATCTGTTATAGACTCATCGCAGTCTGGGGGAATGTCCTCCCAACCCTGATCTAAATATATACTCAATGAATATTCAGCTAAATCTATAATGGATTGGGCATATCCATAGTTAGACTGCAAACTATATAATTGGCCATTTATTTCTTGAAAATCATCTTCTGCAGTAGTGAAATGTATAACAAAATTCTCACTCTGAATTTGTTCAGGAACAGCATAAACTTGACGAGATATATCTCTATTAATATCACTTTTGATACAAATATTATTAGCCCCAAGATTATTTATCAATATTAATGATATAAATAAAAATAATTTCATAATCTAACTATCTAGCCAATCGAATAGTAACTAAAGGAAGTAGAGAAGTACTATATAAGGAACTAATATTCTTCATGATATAATCTACAAAAGAATATTACTATATGAAAAAAAGTTTATTTTTTGCTAATTAGTGACTTTATTAACAGCACTCATTTGAATCACATTGGCAATATTTTAGATTATATAAATGGAAGCCTATTAAAGAAAATGCAGGAATAAACTTTGCATTTTCAAACAGGTAAAACCACTCAAATCTTGCATTCAGCAGGAACAGAAATAAACCAACCCAACTCATCCATAAGGCATACTTGATAAATTGAGAATTAGAAGACTTTGTTGAATGATATACAGCTACAAAAGAAATAATTAAGAATGTATAATCTATCCACCTCCACCATTCTGGAGCAGTGCTACAACAAGTTGCAGAACAGGTGGCCGCAACGAAAAAAAATGGGGTCGCTATACAATGAATCATGCATAAACCGCTTGATAGAACTCCAATAAAATCAGATTTTGGTAATGTAATATTAAATACGCCTCTCATCTATCTCCTTATATCATTATTTTATAAACCAGATGAACATTCCTACCTGCCTCTGGATATATGTCTTTAATTCTTGACAAATGATTATAATGCTCTTTGTCAAATATATTATTTAATTGCAATGTCATACTATGCATTTTATAGTTAAACGAAAATATAATATCAGTTAAAAGAACTCCTTCAGTAGATGTTTCGAATTCACCTACTCGACCCTGATCAACTGAATGTATTTTTGATAACCTGATTTTATAATTAGCAAATTGTCTCATATAATCAATATTTAAAATTTGCTTTGTGGGATTTATATATGATAAAGGCAATGAATTTGTTAAATCGTCGCCTCTAACCAGTGATAAATCATAACTAAATTGAATCTGTTTAATTTTATACATCAAATTAAACTCTAGGCCTTTAATCTCAGATTTAATTCCTTTTGTTTGGTACTTATATAACCACCCTGCAGCACCCACACCATCTTGAACAATCTCATCTTCTAGACAATCCTGAAGTTGCAATTCTCCATTTACTTCTTCACACACACCCCTTTGATTCATTTGGTAATAATAAGGACTGTAATTATAAAAAGTGGTTATTGAAGTTGTAAGAGGCTCTCCAGTATAGCGAATTGATGATTCAAATCCATATATCTTTTCTAAATCAAGATTAGGCTCTCCAATTTCATAACTATATACAGCTAAATGAGGACCATCAGAATATAGTTCTTCTATTTGAGGAGCTTTCATTGTATTCATAACCCAAGCATTAATTTCAAATTTATTGATTTTTTTACTTAATCCTAATGATGATGAAAAATAACTAAATTGCCTATCTCTAACTTCTTCACTATCTAGATTCATATAAGATAAACCAGTATTATTATTATAAATTGGACGATCTTTATTTAACTTCATCGATAAAGATCCTAATCTAAATGAACTAAGCAAATCAAAGAAATTAAATTTCTTATTGATAAAACTATATAAAGATAATTTCACCTCATCTACATTTGGAGTCCAATATAATCCCTGTGGTAAAAATTTCTTATATTCTAATTCAGAACCGATAATTAAATTTTGAGATTGAATTTCTGATTTAAGAGTATGTGTTTTCTTTGCTAATGCTAGCTCAAAACTACTCGAGCTATTTGCATATTCTTCATGTGCATAGTCAATAAAATCATACCTTACATCAATTTGGTCAAAAATATTCCAACTAATATCCTGATGATAATTAATTTGAAAACTATTTTTAAGTAGTTCAATATCTACTCCGTTCACAGCTCCTCCACCAGGAATTGGTGGCACACCATAATCCATATTGTAATTTTGATATACTATATTGAAAAAACCATTTTCATTATATTTGGTAAATGTTGTTTTTAAATTTAAAGTTTTAGAATATGTATTTTTGATCAGGCCCTTTGAAGTGTTTTGATCATCTGTTTTTCTATAATTAACTATGAAGTTAAACTGATTATCTTTTATTGGCATATAAAATGCATATTTTACATACATTCCTTTATTATGAGATTCTCTCCCAAACATAATTTTATTATGCATCCTATCAAATCGGACCTTTGGGTTCCCACTGATTTTTGTATTTATAACACCTCCAACCGGGTTTGAACCATAGATTAAAGACTTTGGACCCCTTATAACTTCTATTTGAGTAACTTCAGTCATATCTAAAGCTATTACATGATCTAAAGATGATTGAGATAAATCACCTATTTCACTCCCGTCCTTAGTTAATAAAAGCCTATCACCAGACAAACCTCTCAGTACAGGTTTTGATATTACCGGACCAAGAGAATTAACCCCAACACTTGACTTATTTGATAATGTTGAAGCTATAGTGCCAAGAGTGATATTAGAAAGCTCTTGACCACCTAACATAATATTTGATATTTGATTTAAATCATCTTCATGAGAATGAATATGAACTGATTCTAATTCTAACGACGTTAACATTAAGCCAATTTTACCTAAGTCAATTGTAGAATCAGAAAGTGTTAATTGTCGTTTTTCTTCTTTATAGCCAATCATTTTAATATTTAAAATGATATCTTCTTGAAATTCATTTTTTAAATATAATGAAAAGTAGCCCTGCTTATCTGAAGTTGTTCCATAATCCGTATTTTCAATATAAACATTTGCATTTGCTATTGGTTGGCTTGTTTCAGAGTCTAAAATTATACCTGAAACGTTATATGTCTGGGATGATAAAAATCCCAGACATATAATAAGGTATAAAACATTCATATTTTATTAATTTGAGCTTCCTGCTGTAACAGTAATGTCGATTGGAAGTGATGTGTAATCAGCATGGCCATTATGCATCACCTTAACTTGAAAAGAAGTTGTACCGGCACTGACTCCTGTTATTGAAATATGTCCCGCACCTTCTTCATGATCATCATGGTCATCATCTCCATGGTCGTGATCATCGCCATCAGCATCTTCACATGCCATATCATCTGCATGCCACTCACATTCTGTGTGTGCACCGCAATCTGCTTCAGTAGTAAAGTCTTCACAATGCTCTTCATCTCCATGATCATCATCATCTAAAAACATCACCATATACTCTTTAGTTTCACCAACTGCAAGTGTAATTTCTCCACTAATTGCTAGCCCTATTTGACTATAAGTAGCAGTAGTCATATTTTCTTCCCAAAGCTGAAACCCTGAAAAAACAGAGTGCCCATCGTCATCATCACCATGATCATGGTCATCATGGTCACCATGGTCATCATGATCATCATGGTCATCATGGTCATCTGCTTCGATTTCTACCTCAATGGTTACAAAATTGCTATAATCTCCCGTTACAGTTAAACCATCAGGAACAACAACTGCTTCAGCTTCGTCCTCTTCATCACAAGCCGTAATGAATAAAGCTAAAAAGATAACCATATACTTTAAATATTCTCTCATTTTTAGTTTTCCTTTTCATTTTAAAATAAATTTTTAATAAATTTGTTTATATTAACAGGTCAATAATATAAAGTGGAATTATATC
>NZVQ01000052.1 GCA_002701525.1 Fidelibacterota bacterium
TACCATGAGGAGTAGCACCATGCCCTCCTTTCCCTTCTATTACGATGTCAAATAAATCTGCGGCTGCCATGATTGGCCCTGGTTTAACACCGATTGTTCCATATTGTTGATAGTTCCATAAATGTGCTCCATAGATTTCATCGACTTCCTCTAGGACTCCATCTTCTATCATATAACGGGCACCCCCAAGACCTTCTTCTGCTGGTTGGAAAATAAATTTTACAGTTCCATTAATCGTATCTTTTTTAGATGATAGTATTTTTGCTGCACCAAGTAGCATTGACATATGCCCATCATGCCCGCAGGCATGCATCACACCATCATGAACTGACTTAAATGGCAAGTCTCCTGTTTCCTGAATTGGAAGGGCATCCATATCTGCTCGTAAAGCGATTGTTTTTCCATCTGTATTGCCAGTTAAGGTTGCAACAACTCCAGTTTTTCCGACACCAGTTTGGACATCTAAACCATAGCTAGATAGTTTTTGAGCAATAATTTTAGATGTTCGAATTTCTTTAAATCCTAATTCAGGGTGCATATGGAAATCACGTCTATTGGATACAATAGATTGTTTAATTTCCTTAACTTCTTCTTTAATGTTTATATTCATATAAAATATTAGTTTGGTTAATGTTTAAAGTTATAAAAATAAAGATAATTCTAATATGTTAAATCTACCCAATTTTGTAAATTTAATAGTCAGTATTTATACAAAAAGGAGCCCTTATGTCCATTTCTTGGAAGTCTATTAAAACATTTGAAGATATTAAGCTTGAGCGAGGAGAAAAGTCTGCAGAGGGAATATTAAAAATAACAATTAATCGTCCAGAGGTAAGAAATGCATTTAGGCCTCAAACAGTTTTTGAATTAAAAGAAGCATTTAGTTTTGCTAGAGAAGATAATAAATCAGGAGTTGTCATTTTAACTGGAGAAGGCAAGGATGCTTTTTGTTCAGGTGGAGATCAAAAAATTAGAGGAGATGCAGGTTATATTGGAGATGATGGGGTTCCTAGGCTCAACATTTTAGATGTTCAAAAGCAGATTCGATATTTACCAAAACCAGTTATTGCGATGGTTGCGGGATATGCAGTTGGCGGTGGTCATGTCCTCCACTTGCTGTGCGATTTAACTATTGCTGCAGACAATGCTCAATTTGGTCAAACAGGACCTAAGGTAGGGTCTTTTGATGGTGGATGGGGAGCTTCTTATATGGCACGTGTGATTGGACAAAAACGAGCTAGAGAGATTTGGTTTTTATGCAAATTTTATAATGCAGAAAAAGCATATGATTGGGGGCTAGTAAATAAAGTAGTTTCTTATGATAAACTTGAAGCTACAACAGTTGAATGGTGTAATGAAATCCTAGAAAAATCACCATTAGCATTACGTATGCTAAAAGGAGCATTAAATGCTGATTGTGACGGCCAAGCTGGATTGCAACAATTTGCAGGTGATGCAACAATGTTATTTTACATGACTGAGGAAGCTCAAGAAGGACGTGATGCATTTAAAGAAAAAAGAAAACCGCAATTTAACAAATTTAAACGTTTACCATAATTGATATGAATCGTTGGGTTATTGCATCTAGACCAAAAACAATGACAGCTGCAATTGCCCCTGTTTTGCTGGGTAGTGCACTTGCTTATTATGAAGGTGCATTTGATATAATTACATTCTTCGTTATTCTTATTGCTGCCTGCTTAATCCAAATAGGAACTAATTTAACAAATGATTTATTTGATTATATAAAAGGAGCGGATAACAACAATCGTTTGGGCCCAAAGCGAGCAATGCAAGCAGGATTGATTTTGGAGCCAGAAATGAAGAGAGCTATTTTCATTGTATTTAGTCTTTCAATTTGCTTTGGATTTTATTTAGCTCTCTTAGGTGGCTGGCTAATCGTAGGGATTGGACTCTTATCAATTCTATTTGCCATCCTTTATACCGGTGGTCCGTATCCATTAGCATATAATGGTTTAGGAGATATTTTTGTATTTATATTTTTTGGTTTAATAGCAGTTTCCGGAACATATTATTTATATACTGATTATTTTTCTATAAATTCATTTATTTTAGGTTCATCTGCAGGATGTTTAGCTACTGCAATTCTAGTAGTAAATAACTTGCGTGATATTGATAATGATAAAGCATATGGGAAAAATACATTGGCAGTTTATTTTGGTAAAAAGTTTACTCAGTTTGAATATCTATTATTAATGATTATTGTTTATATAATTCCAATTTATATTTCAATTGACTTAGGAAATAAAGCCTCAATATATATTGTGTATTTTACCCTTCCAATTTGTATACGATTAATAATTGATATTTTTTATAAAAAGAATTCAATGTTAAATGAAACACTTGAGGCGACTGCAAAATTATTATTATTATATTCATTATTGTTGAGTTTTGGGATAGTAGTTTGAAGTTTATTAATTTGGAATCTCACCCCTACGAATTAAAATTTAAAGTCCCATTGCAGACTGCAAAAGGATGTTATGAATATCGTAGAGGTGCTATAATCAAGCTATTTATTAATGACATGATAGGATTAGGTGAAGTTGCTCCTTTAGAAGGGTTTCATAAAGAAGAATTATTTGAATGTTATTATTCTTTAGAAGCGATAAACCAAACTTTACAAAATACTACAGAAATTACAGGCGAAGAATTATTTCACATTTTCAAATTACACTCAGATAGGGCACCATCATTATTATTTGCATTAGAAACGGCTTTGTTTGATATATTAAGTCAGCAGTCAAAATTATCCTTAAATCATTATTTAAATCCTCAATCTATAAATGAAATTCATCTAAATGGTTTGCATACAGTTCATCAGCCAAGTGATAATTTTAAAGTAGTAAAGGTGAAATTAGGATATAATAATATTTATGATGATATAGAGAAAATGTCAGAAATATCATCATTATATAAACAGGATGTTAAATTCAGAATTGATGTTAATGAACAGCTTGATTTGCCGCGAGCAATTCGATTTTGTAAATCTATGGAACAATTTAATATTGAATATATTGAGCAGCCGTTACCAAAAAATGAATTAGAAGATCTTTCTGAATTGCGAATGCATACAGAGATTCCAATTGCATTAGATGAATCAGTATTTGATTTACAGTCTGTTAATAAAATTATTGAAATGCAGGCTGCAGATATCTTTGTAATAAAACCAATGGTGGTTGGAGGATATGCTGAAATTAAAACTATCATTAATTTAGCCAAAGAAAATGATATTAAATGTATTATTACTAATATGCTGGATGGAGCAATTAATAGAATGGCATGTATGCATATTGCCTCAGCAAATCAAATTATTGAAGCATGTGGTTTGTCAGCAGATAATTTATTTACCTCTGATTTGTCATATGTGACTCCAGAAATAATTAATGGATTAATATTGATGCCTAAGCTTAATGGGTTGGGATTTTCTAATGATTAATAAATTATTAAAAGAGTATTTAGAATCGAGGCCAACAGATACATTTATTCATTATAAGAATATAAATATTACATATGAAGATATAACATACTCTTTAGAAAGCCGAATTAAATCTCTACAGGCTATTAATATTAAAAAAGATTCAGTAATTGGGATTTATCTCACTAATAGTTTAGATTTAATTGAGGTGCTCTTTGCATGCATTGAGGTTCAGGCAATTCCGATGATTATCCCAAATACTTTAGCATCGTCTGAATTAAACCATCTAACTGAAAGTATAGAGTTCGATTATTTTATTACAAATTGGGNAAAATCAAAGAATCTTAATAATACGGGCAAGCCCATCTTCCCTATTGAAGAACTCTCACCGAGCATTGGCGGTTGTGCACCATCAANATTAATAGATAATAACTTAGATCAAATTGCATGTTTATTATTAACCTCAGGTACAACAGNTACTCCAAAAATTGCTCAAATATCTATAAAAAATATTATTTCAAACTGTAATGCTTGGGATAAAGTATTTCAATTTAATAAAGATGATATATATTACAATTGTCTACCATTACATCATATAGGGGGNCTTNCAATTATTTTTAGNGCATTGCTATATGGTTTTAAAATAATATTAAATGATAGATTTGATGCTNAATTAATTCCTAATCATATAAACCAATACAAAGTGACTATGATATCATTAGTCCCTACTATGCTATCTAGAATTTTAAAATTAGATTTTGATCAAAATATAATCACTTCATTAAGGTCGGTTATCATTGGCGGATCAGGCTGTAGTGATGATTTATTAAAAAAAGCTATTTCTAGAAATTTACCTATCTATAAATCATATGGCATGACAGAGTCTTGTTCTGGAATTGCTGGATTTTGGGTTGAAAATCACTCTGATAAAATAAGTGCTTCAGGTGTCCCCCATGATGGAGTTGAATTCAAAATAATTGAAAATCAAATTTATATTAAGGGTTCTTCAATAATTAAAAAATATTATAATAGTAATCTTATTGATTGGCATAGCACAAATGATATAGGTTATATAGATAAAGATGGATTTATATATNTTATTGGAAGAAAAGGATTTGCAGTAAGTGGTGGAGAAAATATAAATATAGAGGAAATTGAATATATAGTCAATCAACATCCAAAAGTTAATGAAGCATTTGTTAAAGTGGTNTCTGATGATGAATGGGGAGATAAGTTGATTACATATATTAAATCTGATGANGATGAATTATTAGGCATTAAAGACTGGCTTAAATCCAAATTATCTAGTTATAAAATTCCCAAAGATTTTATTCGGATTNATTAAATGGTATTGATTATAGATAATTATGATTCCTTTACATACAATTTAGTTCAATATATTGGTTCATTGAATTATAATATGAAAATCATTAANAATGATCAAGTTAGNATTGAAGAGNTAGANATGCTTAAACCTACAAAAATAGTTATATCTCCTGGCCCAGGCAATCCTGAGAATGCAGGAATTTCAATAGATGTAATTAANAANTATTATAAAAGCATACCAATTTTAGGTATTTGTTTAGGTCATCAAGCAATCGCAGTGGCNCTNGGAGGNANAGTNAATCATTCAAATGAAATTTCACATGGNAAGGTAGTTAAAATTCATAGTAATAAATCCCAAATTTTTAAAGAAATACCAAGTTGTTTTAAAGCCACACGATATCATTCCTTAATAATTGATAGAGATTCACTACCTAGTGATATAAAAATCATTGCCCAAACAGAGAATGAGATTATCATGGGTATTGAACATCGTCTATATCCTTTATTTGGTTTGCAATTTCATCCAGAATCTATTGAAACCGAATTTGGGATGAAAATGATTGAAAATTTTTTAAAAATTAATTTTGAGATTGATTATGCCAATTAGAGGTTCAATCACACTCCCTGGCGATAAATCAATATCACATAGAGCTTTATTGATTAGTTCGTTAATACCTGGAAAGAATTTAATTAAAAACCTTGCAACAGGAGAAGATGTCCATCAGACATTAAAATGTCTCAATAATATTGGAATTCAAACATCTCAAAGTGATAATATATTAATCGTAAATGGTGGAGGNTTTAAGGACCCCCCTAAAACATTGTTTTGTGGTAATTCAGGAACAACAATGAGATTATTATCAGGCTTATTAATAGGTTTAAATATTAATGCTAAGTTAACTGGTGATGCATCATTACTTAAAAGGCCAATGGATAGAATTATAAATCCATTATTAAATATGGGTGCAAATATTGTTGGGAATGATAATTATGCACCAATAGTAATTAAAGCAGAAAATGCATTAAAGAATATAGAATATACTATGGATATAGCCAGTGCACAGGTTAAATCTGCATTATTGTTAGCAGGCATTGCCGCTAATAAAAAAATTATTATTCATGAAAAATATATTACACGAGACCATACTGAAATAATGTTGGATGATATTGGCTATAATGTTAATAAGATGGATAATNCCATTATACTAGAACCGCATTCAAAACATATAAAAAATATAANCATTGATATACCTGGAGATATTTCTTCAGCATCATTTTTTATTGGTGCAGCATGCATGATTCCAAATTCTGATTTAAGAATTAATAATGTATTAATTAATGAAACTCGTATGGGATTNATAAATATGCTTAGAAAAATGGGTGCTGGTATTATTATTCATAATAANAGATATGTTAATGGTGAAAGAGTTGCAGATATACAGACATATTATAAACCNCTGTATGGTATTAATATTANTNAAGAAGATATNCCTTCAGTCATTGATGAATTACCAATATTATCAGTAATAGCAACTCAAGCTGANGGGATGACGATTATATCTGGNGCAGAAGAGTTGCGTTATAAAGAATCAAATAGAATAGAGTCNATTGTTTTTAACTTGAAAAATATGGGTGTAAAGGCAATNGAAAAGAAAGATGGNTTTATNATTGAGGGGCCNAGCATATTAAACAAGACACTTATTAAATCTTATGATGATCATCGCATTGCGATGTCCTTTGTTATTGCNGGNCTTTCATCAGGNGGATATAATGATATTGATAATATAGAATGTGTAAATAGTTCATATCCTGAATTTNTTNCGACTTTAAAGAAAATTATAAGATGAAATTATTTTATCTCATAGGTGATTCTATAGACCAATCTCTTAGTCCATATATACATTCATGGATATATAAATTTTTAGATATCGATGCAGATTATAATAATAAGAAAATTTCTGTTAAAAATTTTGATAAGGATAAAATTCAATTATTCTCTAATCTTATAAATGAATCAATACATGGNTTAAACATCACCAATCCATATAAGGAAAGAATTATATCTAATGACATTAGAATATCAGAAGATGCAAAGAAAATTTGTGCTGTAAATTGTCTTTATAAAGATAAAAATAATTTAATTGGTGAG
Source organism: Fidelibacterota bacterium (assembly GCA_002701525.1). Classification (GTDB taxonomy): domain Bacteria; phylum Fidelibacterota; class Marinisomatia; order SCGC-AAA003-L08; family D37C17; genus SCGC-AAA003-L08. The sequence continues at coordinate 6,912 of NZVQ01000052.1, forward strand.
AATACCGATTGGATAGGGTTTGTTCAATCAATTGTTAATAATAAAATTGACCTAACAAAATATAATATTAAAGTTATAGGTGCTGGAGGTGCTGCAAAGGCAATTATTTATGGCTTACAGAAATTAGATGTTAAAAAAATTGAAATTTATAATAGAACGAAGAAAAAACTTCTTATTAATAATCAGGAATATTATACATATGATATTGATGAATTTGGTAAAAAAATGAATGATAATATTTTTGTAATTAATTGTATTGAATCAAACAAAATTCAAAATATATTGAATGATGATTTATTAAAGTCAGTACTCTATTTTTATGATTTAAATTACCATAAAAACAATTTTCATAATCTATTAGAGGAAAAAGATATTAAGGTAATACTTGGTTTAGATATGTTAATTTATCAAGCTATTAAATCGGTAGAAATTTGGTTAAAATTTGATTTTGCTAATAAAATTGATATAAAAGAAATTAAAAATTATTTAAAGAATAAATCTCTATGTTAAAAAAAATACAATATTTAACAGCTGGCGAGTCGCATGGGAAAGGTCTGCTCGGTATTATTAATGGGATACCAGCCAATATTGAAATTGATGAGAATTATATTCGTAATCAATTAGCTAGACGCCAGAAAGGCCATGGCCGAGGCAAGCGTATGAAAATTGAAAAAGATTATGCTGAAATTTATTCAGGTGTAAGGCTAGGACATACCATAGGGGCGCCAATTGGATTAATTATTAATAATGCTGATTATAAGAATTGGGTAAAAAAAATGTCAATTACTTCTACTGATGAATTAATAAAAAAGATAACCTTGCCAAGACCTGGACATGCGGATTTAGCAGGTGTAGAGAAATTTGGTTTTTCAGATATTAGGAATGTTATAGAGCGCTCTTCTGCAAGGGAAACTGCGATGAGAGTTGCAATTGGGTCTGTTTGTAGAAAGTTATTAGAAGATATTAATATCTATGTTGGTAGTAGAGTTATTCAAATCCATGATGTAATAGATGAAACGGAAGTTGATTTTTCAGAGGGTGCTCAAGCTATTAGCAATATTGCAGATCAGTCAGAGGTGCGATGTATTAGTAATGAAACTTCAGTTAAAATGAAAAATAGAATTGATGAAGCAAAGGCTTCAGGAGATTCTGTAGGTGGAAGATTTGAAGTTTTTGCAACAGGTGTTCCTATAGGATTGGGATCGTACTCACAGTGGTTTGATAGATTGCAATCAAAAATATCAGAATCTATTATGTCTATCAATGCAATTAAAGGCATCGAATTTAGCAGTGCTTTTGAAAATGTTTATGAGTTTGGTAGTAAGATTCATGATGAAATTGGTTGGGATGGGAAAAAATATATTCGACATTCAAATAATGCAGGTGGTATTGAAGGAGGGATTAGTAATTCTGAACCAATACTTTTTCAGGCTGCGATGAAGCCAATACCAACATTAATAAAACCGTTAAAATCAGTAGATATTATTACTAAAGAAGAAAAATTAGCACATAAAGAAAGAACAGATTCGTGTGCAGTGCCAGCAGCTTCAGTTATTGCAGAAAGCATGCTATGCATTGTATTGGCAGATTCAATATTAGAAAAATTTGGTGGAGATAGTTTAGAAGAATTAAAAAGACATATGACATCTTCTAAAAGTGGTGATGAATAATATTTATTTAATTGGGATGATGGGGAGTGGAAAGTCTGTGGTTGGCGAAAAAGTAGCAGCAAAGCTTTCAATGGAGCATATAGATATTGATTCTGAGGTAGAGTATGCTAATCAAATGGATATCCAAAATATTTTTGAAACAATGGGTGAAGGAAAATTTAGAGAAATGGAGTCGGCTTTTTTTATAGAAAAAGCGAAACAACACAATCAAATATTTTCTACAGGTGGTGGTATTGTTTTAAATGATGACTGTTGTGATATTTTAAAAAACAAAGGAACCACATTTTTGTTAAAAGCAGATTGTAAAGTATTATTAAATAGAATTAATGAAATATCTAAACGTCCTTTAGTAGATGTGAAAAATCCAATTGAATCACTATCTTTAATTTGGGAGCAAAGAGAAGAACTCTATTACAAATCATGTCATTATGTTATTGAAACAGATAAACTTTCGATTGATGAGGTGGTAGATGAATTACTGCAAAAAGTCAATATATGAACAAGCTGAATCTTAGATTAGTTAATAATGTTGAAACCAATATACATATTTTAGATGGTTTAATAAATGATTGTAAATCTATAATCCCAGACTATAGTCAGTTTATTATCATTACTGATGAAAATATATATAATCACTATGGACAGCTGCTAATAAATCAATTCTACAATACAAACTATAAAATTATAACTTGTCCTCCAGGAGAGCAGATTAAAAGTCTTAATTATGTAGAAAATATTTATTCAGATTTAATCAATTTTAAGTGTGATAGGCAATCCTGTATAGTTGCATTTGGTGGCGGTGCGATTGGTGATATGTCAGGATTTGTAGCCTCAACATTTATGAGAGGTATCGACTATATTAATATTCCCACAACATTATTATCAATGATTGACTCATCAATAGGTGGCAAGTCTGGTGTGAATTTAACAGCTGGAAAAAATTTAATAGGTTCGATATATCATCCAAAACAAATTATCATAGATCCCAAGTTGCTTGAAACACTGCCTATTCGTGAATACCATTCTGGAATGGCAGAGATGATTAAATATGGTTTGATACTTAGCAAAGAATTATTTGATACACTTGAAAAACACTTAGAATCTATTTTGTCTGATTTATCAATACCTATAAATGATTTAATTGTAAACTGCATAGATTTAAAAATTAATATAGTAAATCAAGATGTGCGAGATTATGGTATTCGGAATATTTTAAATTTTGGTCACACGATAGGACACGCATTAGAAGCTTGCCTGGGAAATGAATATATTAGGCATGGAGAAGCTGTTGCTTATGGAATGCTATATGCAGCAAAACTATCTAATGTTAAGGGTAGTTTATCAGATTCAGATTTAAAAAGAGTTATTAAGCTTATTGGAAAATTAGAATTACCTAAATTAAAAAATATGGATATTGATAAGATATTAAGTTTTATTAAAAATGATAAAAAAAATGTTTCGCAAGATATCAAATTTATTTTATTGGATAGTATTGGGAAAGCATATGTTAGTCAGCAGATTAAGTATGATGATATTAAAATGGTATTAGAAGAAAATGAATATATTAGTAATTAATGGACCTAATTTAAATTTATTGGGTAGTAGGCACCCTGAGATATATGGGAATGAGACTTTAGAACAATTGATGAATTGGTTGGAAACTACACCTGAAGGGAAGGAACACACCTTTAGGTTTTATCAATCAAATCATGAAGGAAATATTATTGACTGCATACATGATAATAGAGAATGGATGCAAGGGTTGATTATCAATGCTGGAGCATTTACACACTATTCATATTCTATTCGTGATGCTATAGAAGCTGTTGGGATAAGTGCCGTAGAAGTTCATATTTCAGATATTAAAAATAGAGAAAGTTTTAGGAAGGTATCTGTTTTAGAAGATGTATGTTTAGGACAGGTATATGGTTTAGGTAAATTAAGTTATTTAGAAGGGTTGAAAATTTTAATAAATAAGGAGTAAAAATGCAGGCTAATATTGAAACAAATAAGGGAACCATTAAATTAAAATTATTTTATGATCAAGCCCCAATTACAGTATCAAACTTTGTGAATTTATCGAATAGAGGTTATTACAATAATCTAAATTTTCATCGTGTTATTGATGATTTTATGATTCAAGGTGGTTGCCCTCAAGGAACTGGAACAGGAGGACCAGGCTATCAATTTGCAGATGAGTTTCATCCAGATTTGAAGCATGATAAGGCTGGTATTTTATCTATGGCTAATGCTGGGCCAGGAACTAATGGTAGTCAGTTTTTTATTACTCATTTAGCCACACCATGGTTAGATAATAATCATACAGTCTTTGGAGAAGTAATTGATGATGATAGCTTAGATGTCGTCAATCAAGTCAATCAAGGAGATCAAATTAATTCAATTAAAATAGAAGGTGAGCTCCCTGTTGATGATGCTATTAGTAAGATAGTTAAATCATGGAATGAAACTTTAGATAATTAATCATTATTTATAAAAAATGAGTATCGACCAAATCACTATATCATTGCTAATTATTTTAACTTTTGCACTATTTATATATGGTAAATGGAGGTATGATGTTGTTGCAATAATATCGCTTTGTCTGCTTGTTATACTTGACAAAGTCCTTGGAGGCGAACAGTCTGACCTTGTTTTAGATATATCAAATATATTTAATGGGTTTGGACACCCAGCAGTAGTTACTGTAGCGGCAGTTTTAATAATTAGCAGGGCTCTTAGAAATTCAGGTGTGGTAGATATGATTGCTCATCAAATCAAACCCTTTACTAAAAATAAAACACTTCATATATCAAGTCTTAGTGGTGTAATTGCATTGCTATCAGCATTTATGAATAATGTAGGAGCTCTTGCTCTTATGCTGCCGGTTACTTTGAAAACTTCTTGGGATCAAAAGCGAGCTCCAGGAATTTTACTAATGCCGATTGCATTTGCAAGTATATTAGGTGGAATGATAACAATGATTGGAACTCCTCCTAATATTATTATTGCAAATATAAGGAAAGATCAAATGGAGCAGATTAAATCAAGTGCTATTGCGGATGAAAATTCGATAGCTGCACAATATATTAATAATATAGGTGAGAGTGTAGAAACATTTGAACCAAGTTCATTTGGATTATTTGATTTTGCACCTGTTGGAGGTTCAATAGCATTTATTGGAATATTATTTGTTGCATTAATTGGTTGGAGATTAATACCTGGTGTAAGCAGGAAAAAACCTACATCTCAGTCATTTTTTTCAATAGATGATTATGTTACTGAAATATCGATTCCAAAAGAGTCACTGTTTATAAATAAAACTATTGATGAAGTTAATAGAATTACTGGAGATAAACTTACATTATTCCGAAAAATAAGTAAAGCAGGAAAAGCTGTCAGATTCAGATTGGGTCATAAAATTAAAGAAAATGAACAGTTTTTGGTAATGTCTGATCCTTCAGATTTAAAAGAAATGATGATTGAATATAAATTTGATTTAGGAAAGGAAATTAAAAAAAGGATTGAATTAATTAAAGATGGTGGTGGAACGATGGAGGAGGTTGTGGTAACTCCAGAGTCTTCTTTGGTTGGAAGAAAAAGATCATATTTTAGATGGAGGACATCAAACAGTCTAACGCTTATGGCCGTAGCTAGACAAAATAAGCCATTACATAATTGTTTTGGCAATATGATTTTTAGGGTCGGGGATGTACTTCTTATTCAAGGTAGAGAAGAGGATATGGAAAATAATATAAGTCTTCTTAGCCTGCTTCCCCTTGCAAAAAGAGAACTTAACATTGGCGTAATTTCAAAAGCAGGGTATGCAAGCCTTGTATTTTTAGGAGCGATATCTTTAAGTGTTTTCAATATTTTCCCTACGACAATCTCATTTATGCTTGCAATACTAGTTTATGTATTTTCTGGATTGTTGCCCCCAAGAGATATGTATACGGGTATTGATTGGCCAATAATTATATTGCTTGGTGCAATGATTCCATTAAGTGATTCGTTAGTTACAACAGGAACAACAGCATTGATAGCTAATCAGGTTGCTGAAGTAACTACGTTGCTCCCCTTGTGGATGATTATATCACTGATTATGATTGTTACAATGTGTTTGTCTGACATCATTAACAATGCAGCAACAGCATTAATCATGGCACCAATCGCTGTAGGGATTGCTATTAAAATGGGTGTAAGCATAGATCCCTTTTTAATGTCTGTTGCAGTTGGTGCATCTTGTGCATTTTTAACACCAATAGGTCATCAGTGCAATGCTCTTATACTTGGTCCAGGAGGCTATAAATTTGGTGATTATTGGAGAATGGGACTTCCTCTTGAAATAATCATAGTATCTATTGCTACTCCTCTAATTCTATGGTGCTGGCCATTATAATAATTATTAAGTATGACTTTTAATCAAAGATGCTATGAATTACTATCACAAATTCCTAAGGGGAAAATTGTAACTTATAAGCAAATTGCAAATACATTAAATACTAAAGCATACCGTGCAGTTGGGAATGCAATGGCCAATAACCCAAATCCAATTACAGTTCCTTGTCATCGTGTTATCAAAAGTAATGGATTGATTGGTGGATATGTATTTGGAACTAAGAAAAAAATAAATCTATTAGAAGATGAGGGCATAATTATTAAAAAAGATGAAATAGTAGATTTTAAAAAACATATACATTTATTTAAATAAATTCTTTCCGCTTGATTTATCAAAGGAAAGTAATAATAATTATTTTTTATTCCATATTGTATATATGCAGTTATCGCTTAGTTTCTGTTCATGTTTCATTTGATACCTGATTTTTATTTCATCCATTGGTATAGGAAAAAATGTATCAATTCCATTTACAGAATCACTAATAAATGTAATATGCAAGGTGTCTGCATACTCAAAAAAGGCATTATAAATCATTTCTCCACCAATTATAAATACATCTGGAATATTATCTTTTTCTAATGATTGCAAACAGCTTTCAATAGAGGTATAGCATTCAACATCATTTACTTTGTTTGATGACAGTACGATATTTCTTCTCTTGGGGAGAGGCCTTTTAGGTAATGATTCCCAAGTTTTTCTACCCATTACAATTGTATTGTTAAGAGTTATTTTTTTAAAATTAATTAAGTCTTCAGATATATGCCAAGGCAATGAATTATTTTTTCCAATCCCACCATTTTCATCTTGAGCCCATATCAAATGAATATTCATAAGGTTATACAGCTACAGGAAATTTAATAATAGGATGGTGTTGATAATTAACTAATTCAAAATCTTCAAAAGTTAAATCCCAAAAAGGTTTTTCTTTGATTTTTAATTCAGGGAGTTTCAGTGGTTCTCTATTAAGCTGTTCTTTTAGTCCATCGATATGATTTACATAGACATGGGCATCATTTATATAGTGAGAGAATTCTCCTACTTCTAGCCCTGTTTCATTGGCAATCATATGTGTCAATGTTGCATAGCATGCCAAATTGAATGGAATTCCAAGTGCAATGTCTCCAGATCGTTGAGTTAGATGACAGTTTAACTTACCATTAGTCACATTGAAAATGAAAAAAGCATGACAACTTGGAAGTGCAATCTCATCTAATACAGAGGGGTTCCATGCGGTAACAACCATACGTCTAGAATTAGGATTTTTTTTAATTAAATCAATTACACTTTGTATTTGATTAATATATTCTAATCTATATTCATTGGTTTTTGGGTCTTTTGAATATTTCTCCCAATTAACCCATTGGTATCCATACATTTTGCCAATATTCCAATCTTTGTCTTCAGAGGTCCAAGCATCCCAAATTTTAGTATGCTTTCGCAAATTTCTAATGTGAGTTTCTCCAGATAGATACCATAGTAATTCATGAATTACAGAATTAAAAAAAACTTTTTTTGTGGTTAGAAGAGGGAATCCTTTATTTAAATCAACTTTGTAATGATATCCAAAACACATTAAGGTATTTGTGCCTGTACGATTTTCTTTTTCTATTCCATTTTCAATTACATGATTGACAAGGTCTAAATATTCTTGCATAGCAATTACCCTTTCAATGTATTTCCTGTATAGATTTGTCGAGGTCTATTTATTCTTGATTTTGGATCTAAAATCATTTCTCTCCAATGAGCTAGCCAACCGGGGAGTCTACCTAATGCAAACATTACAGTAAACATATTTGTAGGTATTCCCATGGCTCGATATATTATCCCTGAGTAAAAATCAACATTAGGGTAAAGTTTTCTATTTACAAAATAATCATCATTTAGGGCAATTTCTTCTAAATTTCTTGCAATATCAAGTAGAGGGTCATCTAACTTTAAAGCATCTAGAACTTTTTCAGCCGCTTTTTTAATTACAGATGCCCTAGGATCATAATTTTTATATACTCGATGTCCAAAACCCATAAGCCTAAAGTCGCTTGTTTTATCTTTAGCTAAATCAATATATTTTTTATAATCTCCACCATCATTACTAATCATTTGTAACATTTCAATAACTGCTTGATTAGCTCCTCCATGTCGAGGCCCCCACAAAGCTGATATCCCAGATGAAATTGTTGCATATAAATTGGCATGACTACTGCCTGCCATTCTCACTGTAGATGTTGAACAGTTTTGTTCATGATCTGCATGTAAAATAAGCAAAAGATTTAATGCATCAGTCATGATTGGATTTTTGTGATATTCTTCCTGAGAATCAGAAAACATCATATGTAAAAAATTATCTACATAGCTTAGATTAATATCTGGATAAATAAATGGTAGCCCATGCGATTTCCTATATGAGTATGCAGCAATTGTTTTAACTCTTGCAAGTAGTTTTGCAATATTTTGATCAATTGAATTTAGGTTAGTAGCATCTGGATCAGGACTAAATCCTGATAAAGCTGTAACCATAGATGAAAGTATTGCCATTGGATGTGCACTTAATGGGAATCCATCAAAGAATCGTTTCATATCTTCATGAATATTTGCATTTTTACGAATTAATTTTTTAAAATCATCCCTTGTAATGTTATCAGATGCATCTTCATTCAGTTTTCCATAAATCAATAAATAGGCAACATCTGAAAATAATGCATTTTTTGATAGAGATTCGATAGGGTAGCCTCTATATCGCAGGATTCCTTCTTCACCATCAATAAATGTTATATCACTAATGCATGAACCCGTATTTCCATATCCAGGATCTAATGTAATATGTCCTGTTGAGTTTCGCAGACTAGTGATGTCAATTGCTTTTTCAGATTCACTACCTTCTATTATAGGAAATTCATATTCCTTATCATTGAGTATTAATTTTGCTTTTTTCATTTATTTTAAAACCTTGAGTATCTTTGTTTTGAAGCTATTTTTATACTAATAATTTAATTAAATCAGGGGAAAATTTATAATTGGAAATATTTTTATTTTTTTTTAAAAAAACTCTGTTCGGTAATAGAAAAAAAAGCATTTTTTTTAATAAAATGTTTTGCAATAAAACCACAATATTAAGTATATTTTTTCTGCGTGGTCAGCATATGTTGTGTTAAATATGTTTTTCTTGCCGACGAGAAAATCATTACAACATTATAATAATCCAGAGCCCCCCTGGGGGTTCTAATTTTTAAATTATGTACTGATATTCACAAGCAATGGTGGAGATTAGAGTGAAATGTTCATCTCTAATTTTTTTATAGTTGTAAAGGGTACTTTTATACCCTAAATATAGGAAATCATATACTTATGAATGATAAAATGAATAAAATAGATGTCATGTTCCAATATGAAGGTAAAGCTTCTAAATTAATTGGAACTCAACGTTTAAATGCTTACGAATCTGCATATAGATATTTAACAAAAATGCAAAAATCAGGTGATCTCCCAATATCTGACAATTACTTGGGTGACAATGAATTGGCTAAGAATATTTATGAGAAAAAGTATTATTTGAAAGATTTAGATAATGAATTAATTGAAAAGTCTCCAGAGGATGTATTTAAAAGATTGGCTTCATTTTTAGCAACGGTTGAAGGTGGTAAAATTAATCAAAAAAAATGGGCTGAGAAGTTTTACAATGAGTTATATGAAGGAAGATTTGTTTCTGGTGGTCGAGTTCTAGCAGGTGCTGGAGATGTTTATAGAATAAAAACTCTAGCAAATTGTTTTGTTTCCAAAATACAACATGATGATATTGATTCAATTTATGAAGCGGCATTTGAGTGTGCACGAACATATTCTTATGGAGGTGGAATTGGTGTAGATATATCTGCATTACGGCCTAAAGATTCTGTGGTTCATAATGCTGCAGACAGCTCAACAGGTGCTGTGTCTTTTATGGATTTATATTCATTAACTACAGGTTTAATTGGTCAAAGTGGTAGAAGAGGTGCTCTTATGCTTACTATTGATGTAAAACACCCTGATGTGCAACATTTTATTAATGTTAAAAAAGTTCCCAATTGGGTTACTAAGCAAATTGTAGAACAATGTAATTGGTCAGGCATGTTTAGTGAGCCTGAGCTTGAAACAATTCAAAAACAAGTTATGGAGAATACTCAAGTTAGATTTGCGAATATATCAATTAAGGCAAGTGATGAATTTATGCATGCTGTTGATGAGCAGAGAAAATATGGCCAAGAGGAGTTTATTGTTTATAAAAAATTGAATAAACAGACAGTAATGTCTGCACCTCAAGATGAAGAGGAAATTCATTATTCAACAGGGATTCCTTCAAAAGATCCTGCAGATTATGAATTATTAAAAACATTTTCATCATTTACAAAAATGAAAAATTGGCTTGAAAAAAATCATAAACAGACAATTGACAAAGATAAATTTTCTGATAAGCATTCCCGAGATGTATTTGGTGATTATGTTTGTGAATTGAAAAAAACAAATTTTGATTTAGCAATTCGTCAAGCTGGAGATTTTTTACTATACTTTGACAGTCCTTGTACTAATGAGGTTAGACACTTAATTAAAGCTAGAGATGTATGGGATCAATTTGTTGAAGGCAATTATAAGACAGCTGAGCCTGGTATAATTTTTTGGACTACAATGAGTAAATACTCTCCATCAAATTATGTAGGCAAGCCTATTATTTGTACAAACCCATGTGCGGAAGTCCCACTTGAAGATGGTGGTGCATGTAATTTAGGTTCTCTAAATTTATCTAGATTCGTAGTTGATGGATATACACCTCAGGCAAAGATTGATTGGGATACTTTAGCAGAATCTACAGAAATACTAGTAAGATTTTTAGACAATGTAGTGACATGGAATGAAGATTTAAATGCTCTTGAAAAACAAAGGCAAGCTGCAAAAGAAACTCGCAGGTTAGGTTTAGGAGTTATGGGCATTGCTGATATGCTAAATCAGCTAGGTATTGGATATGATTCAGAAGAAGGTAATGAAATTATTAAAAATGTGATGGAGTTTTCTACAAATGCAGCATACCAAGCCTCTGCAAGAATAGCTGCAGAAAAAGGTCCATCTCCAATTTATGATGAACAGCAATATATGGAATGCCCATTTGTTGAAGAGGCATTAAGCGAAGAAACAATTAAAATTATTAAAGATAATGGATTGCGTAATATAGCTATTATGTCAATTGCACCCACAGGTTCAATATCTAATATTGTATTGTCATATAAAAGTGATGAGAAAAATTATATAGGAGTTTCAAGTGGTGTGGAGCCTATCTTTGCAATATTTTATAATCGTCGTTCTGAGTCATTTGATAATAAATTTTTCAAAGTTTTCCATTCATCTGTTCAGGCATATATAGATAAGATGGATTTAAATGAAGAGGTAGATAATGCAGAGGATTTAAATGATATTCTTCCAGATTACATGATGCGGACAGCTCATGTCATTGATTCAGTAAGAAGAGTTGAAATACAGGGGTTAATCCAAAAATA
>NZVQ01000053.1 GCA_002701525.1 Fidelibacterota bacterium
GACAATTCTTCTTGTTCAGGCTGTACGGATTCTGAAGCTTCTAACTATGATGATGATGCTACGATTGATGATGGGTCATGTATATATACTCCTTTAGATTTTGCATTTAACCAATCTACATTGCAAGCATTTTACTTTATAAACACATCTGAAATAGATGGTGTTAGCTTAGTTGAAGGCGAGGATTGGATTGGAGCTTTTAATGGTGATATTTGTGTAGGTTCAATCGTATGGTCTGGTCAATATACTACTGTTCCTGTAATGGGTGATGATGGTGCTAATTATTCTGATGGGTATATGGCAATTGATGAGGTTCCTTCATTTATTATATATGATGGTTCAGCAAATGAATATTACCCTGCTGTACCTTCTGATGACTATGGTTTCATAAATAATGAATTTTTTGATCTTGAATTTATAAATGTTTACCCTGATTGTAATAGTCAGTTAGGTGGTAGTGCATTTATTGATGATTGTGGAGATTGTGTAGAAGGAAGTACAAATTTATCAGAAAATTATAATGACCCTGATAGCGATGGTGTTTGTAATGATGGTGCTGCAAATGGCGATGCAGATAACTGTCCTAATGTAAGTAATGAAGATCAATGGAATTATGATCAAGATTCTGAAGGTGATGCCTGTGATGCTGATGATGATAATGATGGTGCTTTAGATGAAGTTGATTCAGATGATAATAATCAATTTGTGTGTTCAGATGATGATGGTGATACATGTGATGATTGTTCAGATGGTTCGTATGGATTAGACTCTGATGGTTGGGATTATGATCAGGATGGTGCATGTGATGCAGGTGATGTTGATGATGATAATGATGGTGCTTTAGATGAAAATGATTCTAATGATAATAATGAATTTGAGTGTTCTGATAACGATAACGACACTTGTGATGACTGTTATGATGGAACATATGATATGATGGATGATGGCTTTGATTACGATGGAGACGGCATGTGTGATGCTGGTGATAGTGATGACGATAATGATGGTGCATTTGATGGTGCTGATTCAGATGATAATAATGAGTTTATATGTTCAGATAATGATGGTGATACATGTGATGATTGTTCAGATGGTTCATATGGATTAGATTCTGATGGTTTTGACTATGATCAGGATGGTGCATGTGATGCTGGTGATTCAGATGATGATAATGATGGTGTTTTAGATTCTGTTGATACTGACCCTAATGATAATTTTATATGTTCTGATGATGACGGTGATACATGTGATGACTGTACCTCAGGTGAATACAATATGGCAAATGATGGATTTGATTATGATTCAGATGGTGCATGTGATGCAGGGGATGAAGATGATGATAATGATGGTGCATTAGATGGTGTAGATTCAGATGATAATAATGAATTTGAGTGTTCAGATAATGATGGTGATACTTGTGATGATTGTTCATCTGGAAGCTATGGGTTAGATTCTGATGGTTTAGATCAGGATTCTGATGGTACATGTGACAATGGTGATCAATGGCCTAATTGTAGTGATGTCGGCAGCAACCCATATGATGACTGTAATGTTTGTAATGGTGGGAATGCAGATTTAGATGAATGTGGTGTATGTTTCCCTGAAGTATGGAATCAATCATGTACAGGTTGTACAGATCAGGTTGCCTTTAATTATAGTTGTTTACCAGATCAAATGCCTCAAGAATCTAGTGGAGGATGTGGAGAAGATATTACAATAGATGATGGAAGCTGCATCTATACTCCAGCAGGATTTGAATTTAATCAGTCTACATTGCAGGCATTTTACTTTATTGGTACAGCAAATGTAGATGAAGAACCTTTAGAAGTTTATCAAGACTGGATTGGCATATTTAAAGATGGTGTGTGTGTAGGTTCTTGGCCATGGCAAGGAGATGGTAATTTTACAACCGTACCTGCTATGGGTGATGATGGAGAGGCATATTCTTCAGGCTATATGAATACGGGCGATTTACCAACCTATAAAATATATGATGGTTCTGAAGGTGAAATGTATAATGCAAGTCCATCTGAATCTTTAGCATGGTCTGTTAACGGCTTTAATACAATAGAGTATTTAGATGGTTTTTCATCAGTTTCATTATCAATTGATTTGCATTATGGTGCTAATTTAGTAAGTTTTTATGCATTGCCAGATGATACAGGTATTGGCAATATAATGTCGACAATTGAAGAGTCTGTTGCTGGTGTTATTGGAGAAGGTGTGGCTGCGAATTTATTACCAAATGGTATATGGGTTGGTAGTCTGACTGATATTAATAGAACATCAGGTTATTGGATAAAACAAGATGAGGCAGACCAATTAGAACTTGAAGGTACATTGACAGAGCCAAATACTATGTATTCATTGCATTATGGTGCTAATTTAGTTTCTTATCCATTCATTGAAAGCAATTCACTTTATGGTGCTCTTCCTCAAGAAGCAACTGAAAATCTAGGTGGAATAATAGGAGAAGGTGTAGCTGCAAATTTATTGCCAAATGGTACATGGGTTGGTAGTTTGACAGAGTTAGAAGGAACTAAAGGTTATTGGTTTATTGCTGATGAGGCATTTGATTTTGTTTATGATACTCCAAATGGATTGACACGTTCAGATGCTAAGGTTTTAAATACAAATGTACCAACAGGGTTTGAGTATGATCAATCAACACAGCAATCTTTTTATTTTATTGAAAACATAGAGGATGCTGAGGTAGGTGATTGGGTGATTGCATATAATGATAATGTAGTTGTTGGTGCTAGAGAATGGATTGGAGAGTATACTGATATACCAGCAATGGGATTTGATAACGATGTTACAACTGCAGGATATTGTAATAACGGAGATCAAATTACTTTTAAACTATATAAAAATAATACAGGTGAATTGTTGGAGATGTATTATGAAGGAGTCATTCCTGAATGGTCTAATAATAATATTGAGATGCTTGGTTCTTTTGCCAGTGTCAATATTCCAGCAGAAATTAGTTTGTTACCAGCATATCCAAATCCATTTAATCCATCAACTCATTTACAGTTCACTATACCAACTGAAATGGATGTAGCTGTTAATGTATATGATATAAATGGAAGATTAATGGATGAAATTGTTAATGGTAACCTGACTAGAGGATATTATAATTTTGAATGGGATGCTTCTCAGTTTTCTTCAGGGGTATACTTTATTCAATTAAGAGTAGGCTCAAAACAAGAAATTCAAAAAGTAGTACTAATGAAGTAAATTTTATTTCTTCTCTATTGATAAAAAAAGCCCAAGCTATGTTGTCTTGGGCTTTTTTATTAAATTATATATATGATTCATATTGTTAAAATAGTATTTCTTTTTTTGTTCTTATTTATCATTGCATGTGATGAAGATGAAAGCAGTCCAAATGTAGAGGTTGTTATTTATGGTTGTACGAACTATGCCGCATGTAACTATAATGAAGAAGCTACAAATGATGATGGAACATGTGAATTAAATATATTTTGTTATGATGCTGATGGAGATGGATTAGGGTATGGTGATTCTACTCAAATATGTCTAGATGATATTCCTGAAGGATGGGTGATTTATTGTGATGATCCTGAAGATGATTGTGTAGGCAGCAAAGATGATTGTGGTGAATGCAATGGAAACAATAACAGTAAAGATTGTAATGAGGTTTGTTTTGGAACAGCCATTTTAGATGATACGAATGGAGTATGTTGTTATGAAGATCAAATCCAAGATAGAAGTTATTCAGGTATTAGTGGCTCTACTATAAGTACATTAGATATTGGATTAAAAACATGTCTTCCAGATACATTTAAATGGGATTTGAAAATGATAGTAGTATTGGGAGACTATAATGATGGAATTTTTATTCCATCATCAGATTCTATATCAACAAATTTTACTATTGGGACACATTACTTATCTACGGATAGCTTAGATATTTTAGAAGATATTAATTATAGTGATATTGTTCAGCCTCCATCTACGGTTGAGAATTCATTGTATTTTTATACTTCTCACCCAGAATGGGAATATCAATTTGGTAATAATTTTATTCAAGAATATAAGTATCATAATATAGGATCTGAGCATACATGGGACGGCCAAATGACCGCAGATTATTATGGGCAAAAATTTATAAGTGTTACATTTGAATTAGATACAGATAGTAGTATTCATTCAGGTATTGGTTTTAACTTCAATAATAATCAACCTGTAATAAATTCAATTTATGATGATGATTATGATGATGATTCTATATCTATAATTGGCGATTGCCATTTTTATGGACCTTTTTTCTCAAACAATATTGATGACTACAATCTACCCTGTAATGTAATAAACCCCAATTTTGAATATGTAGTACCAATTACATTCCAGGGGCCAGGATATATAATGCCATTTGAAATTTCAACTAATAATACTTTTATATATTGATATGTTTAAGAATGGAATATTAAAAAATGTCGTCTAAAAATTATTAAAAAATGCATAGATTTTATATATGAATAGACTGTTTATTATATTAGTTACAATCTTTAGTTCATTTTTGTTATCTAATGAGTATAGTGATATATATTTAATGGAATTCGAGAATGTTGATTCTGACTTTACAATTAATAATTTAAGCAGAGCTCTACCTGATATAGTTATCCAAAATTATGAATTCAGAGGGGACTTGTCTGTAGGNTATTTAGATAAAGTTGATCCTTATTTTCCTAAGGAATCCAATNGNNTNNNNAANCAAAGTGGNTTAATAATTAATGGNAGATTTAGNTCATCNNAAGGAGATGTNGATATNGAAGTTGAGCTATATGATTTATCAACATGGGACATGCTTGGTAAAAAAACATTTTATTGTCCAATAGATAATATGACATGTATTCATGATGCATTTCTAATTGTTGTAGATGAGCTGCTCGAAAATTATATTTTTGCTGAACAAGACAGGGATATAGCNCCTGGNAAAAATGTAACAAAGCGCATTGTTTATTCAAAAGATCAGCCAGTAGATAATTCAGANATGTTTAAAGAAGCATTGAATGTNAATACNGTTGATGCTGAGTTTGATATTCAATTAGAGGNTAATAAAGATGAAAATATTATAGATGAAGTNGAGACNGCTTCTATATCTAAAGTATTCGATTTTTCATCAAAAAATACTGANCCNTCAANAACTCCANTTGAGGTTAATACAGAAAAATTAGATTTTATCTTAGATAAATTCTTAACAAATCCTTATAATGTTACTATTGGTGAGATGGTTGTGGGATTAAATGAATATGATAGGGATATNATTGATTTTTCAATTCCAATAGAATTTATTCTTAATAAAGAATTAGTNGATGCTCTATTGTCAGATATTCCATGTAATATTCTGCATAATAAAAATGGGAATNTATCAATTCAGTTGTCTAATAATGATTTCACTTTTAATCAGGCCTTAATAACAAAACTTGCTACAATGCGATATCAGATAATTCCAATTTATTCTTTTTTAGATAAAGATGAAGAAATTCAANTNCTTATAATAGACACATGGGAAAAGAAGTATAAAGGATTACATATTGGAGANAATCAGATTTTACACACAAATCAATATACTCCATTGTATACAATTAAATCTGATTCAGATAATATTTATATTAATTTNAATGTTAATACTGCAATCGTTAATTATGCATTCTCGGTGCCTTATAATACATTTGGAAACTATACTAGGCTTGTTGTTGATTTTATGCTAGAAGATGAACTTGATCAGTTTTTACATATTGATTGGGGTAATAAATAAGGGTANCTATGATAAGTAGATTATTTTATATTTTTTTAATAATTAGTTTAGTCTTTTCAGAAGANTCNTCAGAAAAACTTCGTGATTTTAAATTTAAAACTTTAGATAAGAAAAAAGTATATTTGAAAGAATTCTACAAGGATGGACCTATNGCTGTTAATGTTTGGAATCTGAGCTGTGAGCCTTGTAAGAAAGAGATGAAATATCTTAATGATTACCATAAGAAATATGCTAAGCAAGGATTTGAGGTGGTAAGCATAAACATTGATACTCCGCGNAGNATATCAAAGGTCAAATCTTACATAAAATCAGCAAAATTTGATTTTGAAATTTTATCTGATCCAAGATCGGAGTTTTTTAGAAAAACAGGTGGAAAGGTGATGCCTTATTTAGTGCTTATCAATAGNGATGGTACTATATTCAAAAGAAAAGTAGGTTTTAATCCTGGAGAAGAGAAAAAACTAGAAAAAGATATTATGGATTTACTAGTTCATAACAAAATAGAATTACCACCTGTTGTTAAGCCTAAACAAAAAGTAGAGAATGATACAAAATAACATATGCAGGATAGTATGCCTGCTATTTATATCTACATTACTTTCATTTGATTACAANTTATCCTTAGAATCTAAATATGGTCAAGGAATTCAAATATTAGGTTATGATTCTAATGATCCAATTATTGATTCGACATATAAATATAATGAGCATATTTTAGATTTAAATTTAAATTTTGATAGCGGTTTATATATTAACACTCAATTTGAATATAGCAAGCCTCCTGTTTTTGGAAAAGAGTTGATGGGCTTAAATAGTTTTTACTTAGAGTATGAACTTGATAAGTTTAAATTCAAATTTGGAGATATATATACCTTATATGGACGAGGGCTGTCTGTTAATATGTTCCAAGATCAAGTGATTGATTATAATAATAGTATTAGAGGCTTAGAATTTAATTATTATTTAAATGATGATATTGCTTTATTTGGAATTGCAGGAGTAAGCGATTTTNAATTTAGGACATTACCATCAGAAAGAGAGACTGATTTAGGGCTTTCNAATAAAGCCTTTGTAGGTGGGATAGAATTTCGTGATTTTCATTATTTATATTTATATCAAGAATCCATTATAGATTATGATAGNTACTCATTTTCCAATTATGCTTTAATTGATAATTTGGGATTGAATTCAGGTAAAGATACACTCTATACAGGTGAGCATAATTTTTCAATCAGTTTAAATTTCTTTGAAACNGATATNTATATTGAAGACTCACAATCAAAATATAATACTGCCAATGGTAAGGATTTGTGTGGTTCAAAATTATATGGATCTATNTATAGAGATATNTTTGGATTTGGNGTGACATATGAATATAAGAATTANTTTATGTATGATTACATCCCAACATTGTCAAATCCTCCAATTGTTTACAGGGAGTCTAATTCAAGTCTNGCTGCAAGGAATAGTCATGTTATCGANTGGTCTGATGAAATAGGCCATCAGCTTGATATNAATAGATACTTTAATGATAAATTTTCATTAGAGATGAATTTATCCGTANCATATAAACATAAAAAAGGTACAGATTTTTTTGATGGAATAAATTCTGTANAATTTTCTAAGAACATTTATAGTAGGTCGCCATTTAGACAATTTTATATTGCGATGAGTGGTTGGCTAGNNAATAATAAATTATATTATAAGATTGGTTATGATAGTTTTGATGAGCTAAGAGATAAAGTATTTCAATATAATCATATTAATGCAATTACATTTCCAACATTATTTACATATACTTTAGGTGAACATTCTATAACTGCATATATAGAAAAACAGACAAAATCAGATAAGTATTTTATGATTGCCAACCATTCTTTAGTTAGCATATTAAAAGAATATGAAGATAGATATCTNTCCTTGACATTTAATTATAAAGGTAAAGNTTCATTAAGTTATTTTTTCGAAGATGAGTATTATTCATGGAAGAATGTTAAGGATAATGAATATAGTAAATGGCAGGGGATCGATGTAAGCTTTAATATGAATAGTACAACCCAACTTTCATTATTTTACGGTTCTCAGAAAGGTGGATTGGTATGTGCTAATGGAGTATGTGCAGATCAGCCTGGGTTTGATGATGGAATGAANTTAACATTAAGAAGTTTATTTTAATTTTGTTACATAATGAAATAGTATAAAATGACATTTGTTATTAAATTTTAAAAGTAGAGGGAGTNACATTTATGTATAGAATATTATTTTTNNTATTATTTACNATTAACATTTTATCANCTCAAACATACTGTGCTGGNGATCANATCAGTTTNACTNACCAGAATTTNGTTCATACGGTAGGTGCTGGAATAGAAGGCTATAATGTAGGAGATGAATTTAGATTGGCAGATTGGAATGGTGATTTAAATGGTGGAAATTACCATGTTATTTTTGTTGATATGAGTGCAAGTTGGTGAGGACCTTGCCAATCAAATGCACCCATAGTTGATGGGTTAGAAGAACAATTTGCAGATCAAGGAGTTAAGTTTATAACATCATTAACGGATGCTGGACAGCCTTATTCATGTGAGCAGTGGCAATCTAATTTTGGTAATTCTGATATGCCACTTGTAATTGATGCTAATTCAAGTAGTACGGGAATGTTTAGTTTGCTTCATGATTCTTATAATGCTTATCCGACATTTGCTATAATTGACCATACAATGACTGTTAGAGGTAAGCCTTGGACTTTAACAAGTAACGGCAATACAAATNCATGTGATGGATCAAATGCATTAATCAATGGATGGAGTGGAGGCAATACTGCAAGTTTTATTCAACAATTAGTCGATGAATGTGGAGCCCTTTGTGAAGGCTGCTCTGGAGATGTTGATAGTGATGGCGATGGTCTTGCAGATGAATGTGATGATTGCCATAATATGCCTGGTGATATTGATGATAATTATGTTAACGATATATTAGATATTGTTCAGGTTGTTAATATGATATTATCTGGTGGTATAAATAGCTTACAATTTAATGATTGTCAATTGTCTGATGGTGATGTTGACCAAAATGGGGTAATTAATATCCTAGATGTTATTCTTACAATCAACTTAGTATTAGATTAGTCTGTATTAACAGATCTAAAATAAAAGGGACAAAAAATTGTCCCTTTTTTTATAAATTAAAACCATGAATAAATTAATACATATTATATTTTTTCTATCGATAGCACTATCGGGATATGGAGTCGGTGATACTATAAGTCAAGAGCATTTAAATATGGAGTTTGACACCTGCTTTGGGGATCTTGAAACCATTAGCTTTGGAGATTATCAAAATAATAGTGTGATCTGGATAAATTTATCTGCTTCTTGGTGAACGAGCTGTTACAATGTTCTCCTGGAAGGAGATGAAGTATATTTAGATTGGAAAAATGATAGTAGAGTACAGACATTTATAAACTTAGATGAATTAGGTCTTCCTTGGACATGTCAACAATGGGCAGATAATACATTTTCAGGAGGATTATATGAAGATGATGGAGTTACTCCAGCCTCTCCTCAAATTATTGATGATGGTAATAACCCTGAAAAAGTAATTTGGAATTGGTTTGATTATGATTTGTCTGCACAGTATCCTAAGAATATATTTATTGACCATGATATGAAAATTCATGCAATTACTGAAATAGATATGAGTTCTGAGGCTGTTAATGAAATCATTAATGAGATGTTAAGCAATGCTCCCTCAGGATGTACTGATGATACAGGATGCAATTTTGATCCTAATGCATTTAATGATGATGGGTCTTGTCAATTTCCAATTGAAGGTTGCAGCTGTAACTCTATAGATACAGACAGTGATGGGATTTGTGATCAAATAGATGATTGCCCAGATATATATAATCCATTTCAGCATGATCAAGATCAAGATGGGCTCGGTGATGCCTGTGAAGATAATGATGATGATGATGATGGACTTACAGATTGTTGGGATTATTGGTATGATGATGGTATTCAAATGAGTGCTACTGAAATAGAAGCTGCTATTGCATCTGGGAGCTGCCAGGATTTTGAATTAAAATATGATAGTAAAATATTACCTTCATCAATAGAATTATTAAATATTTTTCCTAATCCATTTAATCCATCATCAACAATTTCATTTAATTTAATTAATCCCCAAATTGTAAATATTGATATTTATGATATTAATGGACAGAAGCTTGTTGACTTGACTGATAAATTTTATAATTCAGGCATACATAATTTAGAATGGAAACCTGAGGCTTCAATTAGTTCAAGCTTGTATATAGTTCATTTCGAAACAATGGATTTTCAAACAACTCAAAAAATATTATATTTAAAATAATTATTTCTGTTACATGTTGAAACTAAATTTTATTGATATAGAAGCCCATTTAGTGGTATAATTATAATAGAATTATAAAGTTTTTTACTCTAATAGGGAGGAATTATGAAGAGTTTTTTAAGTATTATTGTTTTTGTTTCACTAGCATTTTCTCAGTATAATGTTGGCGATCAAATAAGTATTAGTGATCAGCAGCTTACAAAAGAAGTGTGCTATGGTCATACATTAAATACAGGTGATAATTTTTCATTATACGATTTAAATGGGGAGTATAATGGAGGTGAATATCATGTTATCTTCTTAGACTTATCTGCCTCTTGGTGAGGCCCTTGCTACACAATGCAAACCGGTTCGGTTGGCTCTATTCACGAATATTGGGAAACTAGTGAAGCAAGTGAAGCAGTTTTTACAGGAACACTTCTCGCAGATATAAATCAGCCTTATTCATGTTCTCAGTGGGCAAATCTAGCTCCTGGAACAGGTGGTGATATTATCCATGATACAAACTATGGATTCCATAGCTTATATAATTCTCAAAATGCTTTTCCAAGTACAGTATGGATTGACCATGAAATGAAAGTTTATTATAAAACAAATAATACTGGATATTACTTAGTTAATCTCAAATTAGAAGATATGTTAGAAGATTGTGGTGAATGTAGAGTAGATGGACAAGTTGTACCAGCTTCAGGACAACAAGATTGTTGTGAGACATATGGTGGTACATATTCATCTCAAAACAATACATTGCCAGAGTTAGATGTACATACATGCTTAGGTTCTGCTTCAACTTGGGTTAATTTATGTTCAGAATGTACAGGTACCGTAGATTCTGATGGTGATGGTATTGATGATGAATGTGACGATTGCCTTAATAATCTTGGTGATGTAAATGCAGATGCTGCATATGATATTTTAGATATTGTGCAGGTAGTTAATATGATATTAAGTGGTGGAGCAAATTCTACTGATTTTACTGCATGTCAACTTTCTAATGGAGATTTATCATCAGATGGTATTATTAATATCTTAGATGTTATTCAATTAATTAATTTAGTTTTTGAAAATGATGGTAATGGTAGACTTTCTTCAAATAATGTAAAAGCTACTTTTGCGAAGTCTGATGGTGACTTATATATTGATTTTGAAAGTTTAGATTATTTCAGTGGAATACAAATGTCATTTTTGTCAGATCATGATTTTGATATTGATTTGAAAGATAATAGCCATATTACAATGGAATCAAGTGTCCATGATGGAGTATTAAGGCTGGTTGCATATTCTATGTTTAATGATCCTTTTGATGGTAGAAGAGCATCTTTTGTAATTAAAGGTGGTAGCATGTTAGATGTAGAAGATATAGAAATAGTTGTTTCAAATGTTTATGGAAGTGGAATGGAAATAGCTCGCTCTGTAAATGATGAAGTATATCAAACAGGTGTTCATACTTTTAAATTATCTAAAGTATATCCAAATCCATTCAAT
This sequence comes from Fidelibacterota bacterium, assembly GCA_002701525.1. GTDB lineage: Bacteria > Fidelibacterota > Marinisomatia > SCGC-AAA003-L08 > D37C17 > SCGC-AAA003-L08. Next base: position 11,648 of record NZVQ01000053.1, read on the forward strand.
CCTACAACTGATGTTACCTTTACTATACCTAATGATAATTATGTTCGTTTATCAGCATACAATATTAATGGTCAAGAAGTTTCTGTCATTCATGATGGTTATCAAAGTATGGGTGAACACTCTTATACATGGAATGCATCAGATTTACCTTCAGGAATGTATTATATTAGATTGGTTTCAGGTAACCATGTAGAAACAATGAAAGCTGTGTTAATGAAATAACATAGTTTTATTAACTGTTGTATTTAAAAAGGGGTACTTTTTATTAAGTGCCCCTTTTTCTTTGGAGCATCTTTTCTTATTTGTGTAAATTTAGTTTCTTGAAATTATTTTTTTTTGCACCCGTGGCTCAACTGGATAGAGCACCTCACTACGGATGAGGAGGTTATAGGTTCGAATCCTATCGGGTGTACACCAACGAGAACCCTCTTTATTGAGGGTTTCTTCTATCTATAGATGTGGAAA
>NZVQ01000054.1:0-5713 GCA_002701525.1 Fidelibacterota bacterium
TATGAAATGCACGTAATGACATTTAGTGATGATCTCCATACTCAACTTTATCTTGACCTAGTTCATCAAATAGCACTGTTGTATCACTAGTAACTAAGTCGTTCTCCCAAAGCTTTGGAATTGCAAAAAGTAAAAGTAGAAAAATTACGGTTAGTATTAAAGTCCAATTTATTGTTGGATTATTATCATTCAGATGCATGAATTCAGAAGCAACTAGATAGCCCTTAACACCTGCAATTAGCAAACCCACACCAACGGCTAACCATGTTATTCCACCAAATTCAAAATAAGAAACTGCAACCGTTAGTACCGTTAGCACTAATAATGCATAAAAAACATTCCAATATACTTTTACATGATCTTTGATATTATCATGACTCATTATTTTCCCCTTATAATTATAGTAAATACAATGCTGGAAATAAAAAAATCCATACTAAATCAACAAAGTGCCAATATAAACCTATAACCTCTGCTCTATTTGTATATCTTTCTTTATTTGTATCCCACATTTTAATTCCAGGACCGACCAAATATATCATCACTGCCATCCCTCCAACAATATGTAATCCATGTAAGCCCGTTAATGTAAAATATGTGCCTAAAAAGTTGTCTACAGATGGATACAGATGATGTTCAAACTTTGATGAATATTCAAAATATTTTACAATAAGAAATGCAAATGAACATAGTAAAGTAATCATCATATACATTTTATATTTTTTTAAATCATCTAACTTTAATGAAACCCAAGCCATTACCATTGTTACACTTGAAGTAATTAATATTGCCGTATTAAGTGCAGCCATAGGTACACTTAAATGATGTTGATTAATCATGAATAAGGGATCACCAGTTCTAAGCAATATATAGGCTGAAAATAAACCTCCAAACAACATTACTTCGGAAGCTAAAAATAGCCAAATACCAAGTTTTGCATTATATAATCCTGTATCTGGTCTTAATTCTTCATTATATGGAATTTGCATATCTTAAATTATCCTTATTTTTTACTTTGTGGAATAAAATCTTCTTTTTCTCCAGGGACACTATATTCATATGGGTCTCTATAAACTGAAGGAATAGTCTCAAAATTACCATGTCCTAAAGGAGGGGATGTTGTATCAGTCCATTCAATAGTAGTAGCTTTCCATGGATTAGGATCTACATTCTCTGGTTTTTTCTTGATTAATGTAATAATAATGTTGACTATAAATGGGATTTGAGCTAATCCTAGTAGCCATGCAGACATAGACATAAATTCATTATAATGAATCACATCTGCAGCATGAGCATATGATGCTCCACCATCAGCCAACCTTCTAGAAACTCCTGCAAGACCTTGAAAAAACATTGGCATAAAAATCCCATTCATAAAAACTAATGAAAACCAAAAATGAATTTTGCCTAATGTTTCATTATACATTTTTCCTGTTACTTTAGGAAACCAAAAATAAACCCCCGCAAAAATAGCAAAAATAGTTCCCGGTGCTACTACATAATGGAAATGACCAATAACATAATAAGTATCATGTAGAGGGATATCTGATGGAGCTAATCCTAAAGGAAGCCCTGTTAGCCCTCCAATTCCAAACATCGGAAGAAATGCTAAGGCAAATAACATCGGAGTATTAAATCTAATTTTACCACCCCAAAGTGTAATAAATAGACCCGATAAAATAATAACAGATGGAACAGAAATAATCATGGTAGTTATTTGGAAAAAAGTACTCATTGTTTGACCCATCCCTGTTTGAAACATATGGTGTGCCCAAACAAGAAAAGACATAAAGCCTAAAAATATCATTGAATAAACCATAGTTTTATAATTCCAAATAGGCTTTCGAGTATTATTAGCAAGTATCTCACATACGATACCCATTGCTGGTAAAATTAAAACATAAACTTCTGGATGAGCTAAAAACCAAAATAAATGCTGCCAGAGTAAAGGACTTCCTCCACCAGCGACATCCAAAGCTGCACCACCAACTACAAGCCCACTAGGCATAAAAAAGCTCGTTCCTACAACTCTATCCATAAGCTGAAAAATAGCAGCCGCTTCAAGAGGTGGAAAGGCTAAAACTAGTAAAAATGATGTTACAAGTTGTGCCCAAATAAAAAGAGGCAATTTCATATATGTAAGGCCTTTTACTCGAAGTTGCATAATTGTAACTATAATATTCATAGAACCAAGTAATGATGATGTTATTAAAAAGACCATACCAAGCAACCATACCGTTTGTCCAGTAGTTGCTATATTAGATAATGGAGGGTATGATGTCCAACCTGAATTTGCTGCACCTCCTGGTAACACAAAACCATACATCATGACTAAACCACCAATAAAATAAGTCCAAAAACTTGCCATATTTAACTTAGGAAAGGCCATGTCAGGCGCACCTATTTGCAATGGGACTAAATAATTACCAAATGCCCCTACCACAACAGGAACTACTCCTAAGAAGATCATTATTGTACCATGCATTGCTCCAAAGGAATTGTACATATCAGGTGTTAAGATTCCATCTTGGAACATAAAATAACCTATTACTGGAAGAGGTGTATCTGGATATGCTAGTTGCCAACGCATTACCATCATTAAACAAAATCCAAAAAGCAAAAAGAACAAACTTAGTATACCATATTGAATACCAATTACTTTGTGATCTTGTGAAAAAATATATTTCGTTATAAAACTCTCTTTATGTGAATCTTCGCTCAAATCAATCTCCTGAATTAATCAATTGTTATATTATATCTTTCTTCAAATTTATCTGTATTAATCATCCGTATTGCATCCCAAGTTAGTTTTGTACATACTCTTGCACAAATTTGACAACCGATGCACTCATTCCAACGAACCTGAACTGGAGGTATAGGTGCATCATCATATTTGTCACTTGGTACTTTTTCTATGCAATCAACAGGACAAAATGGAACACATGCNGAACAACCAGTACAATTATCCTCATCTACAACGGCTATTGACCGGGGNCGCTTTTTCTTAGAATTAATCTTGTCAGGAAGCTCTGGTACTGATTTTAAATGATCTTTNTATGCCATAAATTACTTTAATATATACTTATCTACTATCCANCCTGTTATAAATAAAACTAATCCATAAATAAAAAAATAAGGATTCATTAATTTGGGGAAGTTTATTACAAAGCCAACTAACATAATGGCTAACCCCAAAAACTCTAATGCCTTAGCAATATAATACATGAAATTTAATTATCATTTGCCAATTCATATACTAAAATTACTAATTCTGTGTTTTTTATGAAACATCTATGTTGTAAAAAAATTAGCCAAGTAAAATGTGCAATTCCTAATATATAAATTGCTAAATGTAAAAAAGGAGAAATGATATTATTATCAACCGCTCCATGCAAAATAAATGTAGCACCTATAATAATCATGTTAATCATTATATTAGGGAAGAGTTTAATCTTCATATCAATAACAGGTTTATAATGATCTACTATATCTAAATTGTGGGCCTTGATAAATTCCTTTATTTTAACTCCTGTTATGATAAAATAAAACATTATCAATGTTTCAGTAAACATATATATAATGGAACTATATAAAGCAATTAATATATGACCANCTCCATATATATCAATTGATAAATATGCTGAAAGNGCCGCTATTATAATAGATACAAAAGAAATCCCCATCAATATATAGCTTAAAACCATTACTCCCCACATAAAAACATCCTTTTTGAATAATTAGATATACATTAAAATTATTACATATTTCCAATATCAAATTAATATAATAAAATTTCACTGAATACTTGTCTCTTATTTATTATAATGAATAAATTTAGATATAATTTTTAATTAAATATTCAAGGNATACTATGTACAAATTATTTTTAACATCAACAATAATATTATCAATTGCTTTTTCTGGCACATTAACAGGAACTGTCAACTTTGAAGGAAAAACAAAAAAACGTAAACCAATACCAATGGATAGTGATCCAGTNTGTGGTTCATCTCACAAAGACAGNAAGGCATTATCAGAAAGTTTTATTGTTGATAAAGATAAAAACTTGAAAAATGTATTAGTATGGCTAGAAAATGTAAAATACTCTGGNGATGTAACAAAAACTCCTGCTGTAATAGATCAGATAGGCTGTATCTATACTCCTCATGTTCAAGGAGTAATGAAAGGACAGGAAGTTCTTATTAAAAATAGTGATGCAACACTACACAATATACACTCTATGGCTAAAGTTAATAATCAATTCAATTTTGCAATGCCAAAAGTAGTAAAAGAAAAGAAAACAAGCTTTGATAAATTAGAAGATCCTTTTTATATCAAATGCGATGTGCATCCATGGATGAAAACATGGATAAGTGTTTTTGACCACCCTTATTTTGCGACAACAGATGATAATGGAAATTATACAATAGAAAATATTCCAGCTGGAGAATATAATGTAATTGCTTGGCATGAAATGGATGCAAAATTTGAAGGCTTTAAACAAAGTGGAACAGTTACTGTATCTGCTGATGGTAAATCAGAACTTTCATTTACAATGAAAAAAGGACCAAAGCATAAGAAGAAAAAATAATTTTATTAAAAATAATTATTACATATTAAAGAAAGAGAACAAATCGTTCTCTTTCTTCTTTTACAATTGAAAAACATAAGCATATATATATTACTAATTTTATCCCTGTCTTGCTCCTCAAGAAAAGAATATAAAGTAGTTGGTGTCGTATTGGATAAATTTCCAGAGCGAAATGAATTATCAATACATCATGATGAAATTCCAAATTTCATGATGGCTATGACTATGAATTTTAAACTAGCTAAGCATCTAAATGTCGACTCCTTTGAAATAGGTGACAGTGTTCATTTTAAGCTATTTATAGAAAAAAATAATATTTATTCAGACTACTTTCAAATTATAGATAATGTTGAGATAAGAGANCCTGAAGAAGATGATTGGTTTTCAGATGATGAAGAATACTCATCTATACGAATCGGAGAACAATTTACCGATGTAACTTTTACAGATTATAATAATAAAGAGTTGAAGCTTAGTGATTATAATGACGAATTCATGTTTATAACATTTATATTTACTCGATGCCCTATACCAAATATGTGCCCTGCTTTAATATATAAACAAAAATATATTGCTGATAAATTTGAAGACCATGGNAATGTCAATGTTTTNACAATTAGTTTTGATTATTTATATGATACACCTGAAGTGCTTAAAGAAAAATTTTCAACTTTAAATTCTAATANNGATAATTGGCATTTTTTATCNAGNTANAATCATATTAATGATTTATATATGCTTACAAAACAATCTTCTTTTGCCTTTTGGGGAGTTGAAAAAAATGATATAGGCCATAATATGAGAACAATTTTAATTGGACCTGATTTAAAATTTTTAAAGTATTATGATGGAAATGAATGGTCTGTTAAAGATGCTTATGAAGATATAANTAATATAATGAAATTGTACTAAATAATTTATTTTNTTAATTATNACTCTTTAGAATCACAGCGANGATAATAGCCTCCAAAAGNANAACCTNAAANCAAACCTAGCTGNTCAGCTATTTTACTTGNCACACTTAANTCTTTAAANATTAATCTCAANANGAATATCATNANGNAAGTACAAAAAGGNNATANTNNAATTAAATAAANAATCTTTTTTTNATNTAAANNTTNA
>NZVQ01000054.1:5756-32687 GCA_002701525.1 Fidelibacterota bacterium
TTCTTCTTCTTCATTAAAATCATAACCATTTTCTTTAAAATAAGTTCTTACNAATTCAGAGATATCTTTTTTACCTTTAATATTAAATATATAATCTCTTAATCCTGCAAGCATTATCTCATGGTCACCACCCGTTTTAACTAAAGCACTACCCCATGTTTCCTCTGCATCAGAAAGAAGCAGCAAATCAGCCGTTGGAAGATATGGTGCAGGCATCTTTGTACCTGGCATGATTTTTTGCGGATCTCTTAACCATTCTACAAGCCAATCAGCCCTGAGCCTTTCCTTGCTCATTGCTAAATTTGGTGCCCATGTTTGAGGCCCTTGAAGTGGGAAAACTTCACCATAAAAATGACAATTATTACAAGCACCTAATTCTGCAATTTTTTCTCCTGCTTTATATTCATAGTCTGATTCATTAAATGCATGATGAGTTTCAAAAACTATAGGATTATCATCGATGTCTTGAAATGCAGCAATCAATGCATTTAAATCTTTATCCGTTAAATGAAATTTTGGCATTCTAACTTGTAAATTAGGTCGAATAATTGACGGCTGTTTTAAGAAACTATAAAGCCATTCCGGATGAACCTTATCACCTTGTGTATTTAAATTTGGTGGAGAAAATTCGGGCAACCCTATATGATCTACTATTTGACCACCAAAATCTTCTATTAAATGACAACCTTGGCAATTTAAATCTTGAATGATTTTATGTCCTTCTAATGCACTTTCAGATGTAAGTCTATTAGCAATAATTGTAGGAGATAATTTGTCATCTGTAAATGATAATATAGCTGTTACTATCGCTTCAATTTCTTCCTCTGAAAAATAAAAATTAGGCATTCTTGATTTATCTTCTGGGTCAACAACCTTATCTCTATCAAAAATCCTAGGATCTTTTAATTTCTGCTCAAACCATGCATANTTTGTNTGCTCAATCTCATGCACATATCCAAAATCTAATTTCCCNACTGGTTTAGAACCTTCGTGAGTCAANTCAACTCCAATAGGTTTTGCATCTTCNTATCCAGGTATATCATGGCAACCCGTACAACCNTAATATCGAATACTTTTATCAGCNACATAATCAACTTTATCAGCATANTNCATATCATNAAATATTCGTTCTGCCTCAACTTCAGGATACATTTTTTTNAGCCATCCTAGAGCAATATTATCTAATTCATCTAAGTCCGCTTTAGGAGTATCTAATGATTCAAAATTGTCATCTTTAAATGACATTAAGTATGCAGTTATATCTTTAGCTTCTTGATCAGANANATTAAGATTCGGCATCTTTGTATCAGGCCAGTATGAAGTAGGATNTTTTATCCATTTATAAACCCATTCAGAAGTAGTTTTTGAACCTAAATTAATCAAATTCGGNCCCTGNTCTGCAAGTAATGTATATCTTGACTTCTCATCAGGCAAATCAGATTTATCAGGAGCAATTTGATGACATCCTGCACACCCAACCGCATTATAAAGTGCTTCACCTTTTGCTTTGTCACCCATATATTTANTACTATTTTTCATTTGATCATAGTCACTGTCATACAAATANTCTACCATTGTAAATATCTCAGTATCATTTCGNTTAACTGATTCAGGGTCAGAATTATTTGATTGTCCNAAAAATGATGGCATTGATGCATTATGTCTAAAACTTTTTGGATCTTTAATCCATTTCATNGCCCACTCTTTTGAAGTCTTAGATTTAATTTTAGTTAAGTCTGGACCCGGCTGTTCTCTTTTTGCAAAATTTTGCATTAAATGGCATCCATTACAACCATTTTTTTGTATAAGTGCTAATCCATGAGCAAGCTTTTCTCCACCATCTTGAACAGTATAAGGCTTATTTGAATGACATTTAAAACAACCTGCCTGAGAATACTGGTTTGGAAGCATCGGNTTTAACCAATGATGCATTTTATGCCAATGATATTCTTCTTCCCACTCTTTTTTTTGTTCTGCATCCTGAGGCATATGAACAGCTGTATTAAAGGTAGTACCTCTACTTCGACCAGCATGGCAACCTGTACAGCCATATTCTTGCATTGGATGTGGTGAACTGGAAGTCAAAAATACATCTAATCTTGGATGTGTTGTGAATGGTTGTTCTGCATCTACAAAATCAGGNTTATCTATCCCTAAGTGACAACTCGTACACCTGTCAACCGTTGGTACTGCTGCAAAATTCACATCATATTTTATATCTGGAACAACAATCTGATTAACTTTATAATAAGGNTCCATAAAATCAATAATAGGTAAATCTCTAACAATATCAGCAATTTTATTAGCTGTTGACATTCGAGTTCTATCTAATGCTGCTAATTTTTTTTCTACTAACTTNACATCCTTAAGGACTAAATTTAGTTCATTGCTTGCAAGTTTCAGATCCTCTTTCAATTTCTTAATCTGAGATTCAGTACTAAGCTGCTCTAATTCCTTATCTTCTTTAACAAGTTTCAAACCCTGAANAATATTCAATGCATTATTAAACTGNTCTTCATATTTATTTTTATGAAATTTATGTTCGTGAGCATGNGTTTCTTGNCTTTCATATAAATATTTTAATTCATCTATATCAGCCTTTTTACCTAAATACTCCATATTTGCTTTATAAAAAGCTGCCTTGTCTTCAACCAACTTATCTTCTAATGATATCAANACATTTTCTTTATCATTAAACTCTTTTAATTTCTGATCATATTTTAATTCGTATTCTTTTCTTTCCTCTTCTACTAATGCAAGCTCCTNCTCAAGTTTTTTCTCAGAAACCTTAATAGATAATTTTCTAAATTCTCGCTGATAATCTTTATAGTCATCATCATTATCATCTACAAACATCCAGATAATACTTAATAAAAATAGGATACTAGATATTGCAAACCACTTATTAAGTAANTTTATATTCCAATATCTTTCATCATTAAAATAATCCAATTCAGTATCCTTTTATATATTGAAAAACCATTCAGGGATTGCTACGATATATTTCAAATTAAAAAACCACCTAAGGTACATTTTAATTGGCAAACCAAGCATCGATAACCCAAAGAACATGATAGTACTATACCTTACGGGACCATATCCCTCATACATAGATTTTAATAAAGTTTTAGAAAGCACATATGGAACAAATGTAAAATAGGCAATGACAATAATAAATCCAACAGACTCTCTCAACATTATATTAGAAGGAAGGCCTGATTCTAGACCTATAACCCAAATATATTCTGATAAATTAATATTATTTAAAGCCTCAACTTTATGTGTATCCCAATATTCAAAAGGACCAAAAAAGTTCCAATTAGGTCCTCTGAAAAATGTACCAACTATAATTAAATAAACCCAAAGCACTAACCAACCGTACATGAAGACAAAATATCCAACTCTTCTTTCTTTAAATGAATAGTAACCATCACCCTTTGGGTTAATATCTATATACGGGATGGCCATCATACCAATAATAATGAACATTGGAAATATAATTCCTGCAATCCATGGATCAAAATATACTAGCATTTCTTGCAAACCTAAAAAATACCANGGNGCTTTTGAAGGGTTNGGTGTTGCAGCTGGATTCGCAGGCTCTTCGAGTGGAGCTCCAGCTAAAAGTGCCCAAACAATTAGAAAAACCATAAATAGTAGNAATGCTATAAATTCAATATATACTAAATCNGGCCATACTAAAACTTTATCATCAGGATCATGATATTCATTAGGTTTTTTNCCNTCTTCNAATCGAGCATCGTTTTNATANGCCTGACTCATACCCCACCAAATATAAAAAAACATGCTATACATCATTAATACAATAGGNAAATTGTCAGGNTTTAATAATATNTTGCTGAAATTNGGATCAGTATAGCCCATTATCATAAATATAGTAAGNAATATCATACCTACAATANCACCGCTTTTNGTCCANACCTTATGAAAACCTAGNTTTCTACTAACTTTATCAAACCAATCTGTAGGTGGAAATAAAAGGGGTGTGAGTATAGTCAACAATGTGAAAGAAATTGTTGGAGCTGTTAAAAAATCAATAAAATCTTTAATCATATCTAACATTGATTACCCCTAAAATCTAATAAATTCTTACTATAATGGCCCTGAAATACCACCATCTTTTCTAATCCTCCAAAAATGAACAGCCATAAAAATCATAGCAATAAATGGCACCGCAATACAATGGAGAACATAAAATCTTAATAATGTTGCCTCTCCAACAAACCTTCCCGCTAACAATGCAAACCTAACATCAGAACCTGCATGAACCAAATTAATGTCACCTATAGCTAAAAGAGATGCTCCAGGTCCTTCAGAACCAATAAATGGATGAGCTCTTGCCATATTTGAACCTACCGTTACAGCCCAAATAGCTAACTGATCCCAAGGCAATAAATATCCTGTAAAGCTTAAAAACATTGTTAATGTCATCAAGAGTACACCAACACCCCAATTAAATTCTCGAGGAGGCTTATAGGAACCTGTCATGAACACTCTTAGCATGTGTAACCAAACTGTCAATATCATCGCATGAGCACCCCATCGATGTATCTCCCTCATAATACCTAAAGGTACTTGTTCCGCTAAATCAATAATATCAGTATATGCATATTCAACTGTTGGCCTATAATAAAACATTAAAAGAATACCTGTTATAGTCAACACAACAAAAAGAAAGAATGATAGACCTCCCATGCACCATGTATATCCAATTTTTACAGCATGTCTAGGTAACCTTGCAGGATGTAAATGCAAAAAAACATTACCTAAAACAGCATACATCCTTTGACGTCTTGTTCGAGGGACGCCTGATCTAAAAATAGATTTCCAGACTTGAGACTCACCAATGATATCTAATAAAGATTTTTTATTATTATTTTCACTCATCAAATTTACCTTTAACTAAACTTTAAGGAACGATTCTTCCCGATCCCATTCACCCTTTTCAAACTTAAATGATTTTGTTTTATCAACAACAACTTGTCCATCTCCAGCCATCTCAATCTTATATCTCTCTAAAGGCCTTGGAGCAGGTCCCTCAAAGTGCATCCCTGATATTCTAAAACCGCTTCCATGACATGGACATTTAAATTTCCTTTCGGTAGTAAGCCAATTAGGAGTACACCCTAAATGCGTACACACTGTTGATAAAGCATACATACCTTCATCATTTCTAACTACCCAAACATTAAATTCTTTTTTAAATCTTAAATCAACTTTCCCAATTTCAAAATCTTCTGGAAAACCTATTTTGAAACTTTGAGGAGGCTCAAATAACACATTCGGAAATAGAAATCTAATCATCACAGTAAAAAAACCACCCGTTGCAGCAGCAAAGGCCAACCAACCAATACTGAGCCATTTAATAAAACCTTTCCTATCCATATTTAGGTTGCTAGTATTTGCAGTTTGCCCAATCGAAGCTTTAGGTGTGAATTTTTCTTTTTTAGCCATTAGATATCTCTAAATTATATACATTTCTTAAAATCTGAATAGCTGTATTCCTAATTTCCATATTAGAGTCATAGGTAGCCAAAGTTACTAAATTCTTTTTAAAATAAGGGTCCTTAAGCTGAGATGAAATTTGGACCGCTGTCATTACAGCCTTATCTTCTTCCCATTGGTCTACATTTTTATAGCTATCATAATACTGCCTATTCAATAAATCATTAATTATAAATTTACCTGAATCATTATTCATTTTTGCAAGTGCAATTGCACTATCCCATCTAATATTAGGTTCTTCATGATTTAGCATTTGTTTTAATAAAGATATTGATTTTTTATCACCAATCTGACCTAATGAAATAATTGAAGCCAACACTTCTTCATTGTAATTTGAATTCATTACAAAATTAGATAAATCATCCGTGGCACCAGTATAACGAAGCTGACCTAATGACTGTATTGCAGCCAAACGAATATCTAATAATTCATCATTAAGAGACCCCATTAATGCATCTCCATAATAAACATCTTTAGTCTTACCCATTGCAAGAATCAAATACATTTTAACCTTATAATCATCGTGAGTTGATTTTTGATATGCATTAATAAACATTTCCTTAAATGAGTTGTCAGATGGAATCAATTCTTCATCAGATAATATCTTAGATAATTCATAGGCCGACTGCCATCTTTTTGAAGCTGACCCAAACTTAATATTATTCAATAAATCATATGGGTCTTCCGTTTCAAAAGTTAAAAACTTAACAATTAAAAAGAACATAACCCCAAAGATAGTAATCATCAATGGTAGAAGAAAGAAAGAGTAAAATAAAACATAAACTCTACTCTGATCTAATTCGTCAATATTATTTTTTTGTGTATCTTCCAAAGTATTATAATTAAAAACATATAATTTTCATGATATAAAATTTACAGAAAAATAATGATTCTAAAAAAAAGTAAATTCCTATTTTTTATTTTTTTTTAATAAGTGTTCAGATATCTTATTTAGCTTACGAACTTCCTTCTCTAATTTGATTATCTTTCCCATTGAAAATAATAAAAAAATAAACAATAATACACAAACTAGATAAAATCCTGACATGCAATCAATCCTTATTAAACTCTTTTTGGTTAATTTCTTTTTTTGCTGCTTCTTTTTTTATATCATAGCCTAGTAAAATAGGAAAAATAAATAGTATGACAATCCCCAATAAAAGGATTACTATTATTATTCCTAAATTTTGCACTAACCAACCATAAGTAAGCCATGACCAAATAAAACTTTCATGCTCCATTGAAAAATATCCTATTATAAAATTTCATTATTAGAAAACCATTCAGAAAATATTTTCTTATATTCAAGCAATAATTCTAAACTTGAACTTACTATTTTATACTGCTCCTTTTTATTTTTTTTTAAATAGATTTCTAATACTTTTTTTTGTTTCTTAATTAAGCTTTCTAATATCTGAAATTCAATTTTATTTAAACTGTATAATTTTTTTTTATCAGAACCAGCACTAAAGAAATTATCAGATGAGAATAAAGTAGAATTTAATTTAAGTTGGCCATCACTTTCGTATTGATTATCATAATAATCTAATTTAAAGCTGTCAACTCTATTGGAAATATTAATATAAAGCCTAGGGAATCTTTGCTTCTTTTCTTTCAAAACTCAATCTAAAGTATGGCTCCAAATTTCCATACGAGATAAAAATATAAAAATAACAATGCTGTGCAAACTAACATGGAAATAGTTTTGATATTATTGAATTTAGACTCAGACATTTTATTTTGAATAACTAATCTTATGATTGCTTTTCTTATCTTGGTCGAAATACCAAAACCAATGATCGGATCTTTTATTATTTTTGTATGAGCCTATTAATTTTTCTGTAATTCCATCACTAAAAAACAACTTAAAATCTCCATCTAATTGACCTTCTTTATAATTCTCTATTTTAATCAGCTTACCTTCTTCATTATAATAGTTCCATTCTCCATCTTTTTTACCACCACTATAAAAACCAGATATCTTTATCGTACCATCTTTGTAATAAAATTCATAATTACCAGTGATTTGATTATCATTGAAAAAAGAAATTTCTTTCTTAACTAGCCTGTTTTCACCTTTTATATTCAAGTCTGCATTGTAATATTCTATCCAACTTCCATTACCTTTAATAAACCCATGATGCTCTATATCAGTATTTCCATTATAATATGAGTACCAGTCTCCTGTTGGCTGACCATTAAAATAATATCTATCACTTTCCAAACTTCCATCTCTATAATAGTGTGACCAGTGACCATGCATAACATCGTTAACAATATGACCCTGACTTTTCAAGTTTCCATTTCCATAGTGATTTGAGACTAAACCTGATGGCAAAAACAAATCCCCTGATATCCATTTTGCGAACAAACAATCATTTTCATAAAAACTTCTACTTAAAATATTTCCATCCTCTGAAAATTCAATTTTTTGAATTCTTGAATCACCTTTAAATATTGATATTGATTTAGTATTACCATTATCAAAGTGTTCAGTTATATTATGGGCATCTGAGCTATTACAACTGAAAGATGCAAAAGCTAAGGTTATGATTATAGTAAGTCTTTTATTGAGTTTCATAATTTATATTTTAAAATCACTTTATATAATCAGCAGGAACATATGCCTGCTGATTATATATTGCTCCGGTGGTAGGACTTGAACCTACGACACGCGGATTAACAGTCCGCTGCTCTAACCAGCTGAGCTACACCGGAATATTTAATCTAAACAAACACCTAAAATTAAATAATATTAGTAATATCATAAAAAGAAATAATTAAGATATTTTTTGAAATAATGGATATAATACATCATATGTGTCAAATAAGCCTTGGACAACAACCTTTGTATTTCCAATTGCAGGCATGAAATTATTATCTCCATTCCAACGAGGAACAACATGGAAATGTATATGATCATCTATACCAGCTCCAGCACATTTTCCAACATTAACACCAAAATTAAAACCATCTGCATTTAATTCTTTTTTTATAATATCCATACTATTTTGAGATAGTTTGATAATTTCAGATAATTCGTTTTGATTTAAATCAATCATAGAATTTACTTTGCGATATGGGACAACCATCAAATGACCATTGTTATAAGGATATAAATTCATAATAATAAAGGATAAATCTCCCCTAAATAATATTAAAGATTCCCTATCATCATCTGAATTTAGAGCATCTAAAAATACATCCCCTTCTTTTGAAGAAGGCTTAGAAACATAGTCCATTCTCCAAGGAGAAAATAAATGCTTAATATTATTATCAGGTTTCAAACTAATCTCACTTTATTTCTTTTAACCCTGTAATGTCTGAAGAAGATCTAATTTTGTCTCCTAAGCCATCAATAATTTCAATGCCTAATTCATGACATGTTTTTGATTCAGGTATTTCATTGCTCAGTCTATCTCCACCCTTAGCAAATATATTTGGCTTTAAATATTCCAACGATTTGCACTGAGTCTTATCTTTATCGATAGACAAAAAGACTTCATCAACACATTTTAGAGCTGATACTATTTTCATTCTGTCGCTCTCACTCATAAAAGATTTACCTTTTTTTAATTTCGCCTGCAAATCACTATTAACAATAACTATAAGTTTATCACCTAATTGTTTAGCTAACTCTAAGCATTCTAAATGACCTACATGTAATGGGTCAAAATAACCACTAGTTGCGACTATCTTCAAAATTTATCCTTTTTAAAATTCTATATTGATACCTTCAGTATCCCAAAATTTACGTACTTCTACAGTGTCTTTATAAATACTAAACTGCGCTGCACTCTGATATGGATCCAAGGTTCCTGAAAAATATATCAACGGATTAATTATATTTTTTTGTTCGTAAGCATGTAAAATATACTTCCCCGGCTCCAAATCCTCAAATGCAAAGAGCGAATCATCCACCACATCATGATATAGTAAATTTAATGAAATATTTTGTGCTGCAACTACAATATTCTGATTTATAGAATTTGTAATTTTACCCTTGATCTTGCTTCCCGTTTTATTAATAGGGCTATGGCTCAAAGTATATACTTTGATAGAATCTAACATTTTATTTTGACTAAAATCTTGCACACAGTCACCTGAAATTTTAATCGCCTGCAAATTAGACTTTAATAATTGTATAGTCATTGAGTTAAGACTCTCATATTCAACCAATATCCAATTTTCGTTATCTATGCTATCATAATGTAATCCTAAAACAATTAAACTATCAGTATTTATAGGCTCAGAGAAATTCACAACGGCTAAGGAATCATGCTCATTTACAGATACAATATTTGGTGATATTGTATCTAAAACAGTTTTTCCTAAATATAAATATGGCTCTAAGTCGTATTCTTGAAGTCTATTATTCTCTGTAATATTAATATATATAGAATCATTATCGCCAACCAATGAGTCTAAGATGTAAGGTCTTGATAGATTATTATTATAAAATATGTTTAATANNTTTGAGTTAACGGTCTCTACTCGACTTATTTTAACTTTTTCTAATGGATCATCAATATATATTAAAATGTTTTCATCAATATTATCATTATCTAATTCAACATAATTATCAGTACATATCCCATATCGATTCTGATTAACATCTAAGCGACCTTCGGATGCGACAATAACATATTTGCCAAATTCTAAATAGTTAAATGAAAACTTGTTATTTATATCTGAATTTACTTTCTTAATAGGATTATCGANATCAACCATAGGCCAATTGTATAAATATATATTATGAATTCCNNCTAAAGAATTTAGCAATTCTCCNTTTATTGATCCGTANGCTGCAGAATCATTAATATTATAAATNAACTGAATCTGCTCATTTATTTTATTTGTTCTGTAATCTGAAATGTTTCTGCTTAAGTTAACTTCAANAGGAGAATCAACAGGCCATTTATTTAAAGGCTTAATAACAATTTTATTTTTTCTTACTCTAATTGAAACATCTATAGAAGGATATATATATACCGAATTAANTATTGAGCTTGGATCAATATATTCGTCAAAGCTAAGCACAATGGGATTGTCNNTGCTGATATTACTTTTATTATTAGGCTGAATNNCTAATAAAATNGGCCCTTCTATATCTCTTGGNCCTCCCTGAGGTGGGGCTTGAGATGCACAATTAAAAAATATAATTAATAAATATATGTATATAATTTTTATCATTTCATGCTTTTATAATCAAATATTGATACTTAAATTCTAATACATTTATGGAAAACTTCTCTAATAATTTTCTTTTATCTTTACCTGCCTTAAATGATTCCGTCTTTGAAGAATCTTTAATTTATATTTGCAACCATAATAAATCTGGAGCAATGGGTATTATTATAAANAAACCAATGCCTGAAAAAAATATCGCAAATATATTAAAAGAAANTAGCCTAGAACAACTAAAACCCAAAATGCAAATATATTTTGGNGGACCTGTAGATTTAAGTGTTNGAATGTTTTTNCATAATCGAGGATACAAAACAAATGGAACNATCAATATTTCNGAATCAATTTCATTATCTTCAAACATTAGCATTGTAGATGATATAAAAAATGGAAAAGGNCCTGATNAATTCAAATTTGCTTTAGGATATTCTGGATGGACAGGTGGGCANCTAGAAACAGAANTTGAAAANGGCTATTGGCTATTAGTACCAGCAGTAGATGATTTAATTTTAAATACCCCTTATTCAGAAATATTAACNAAGATTCAATCTATTGCTGATATTGATATAAANATCTTTAGTGGTGGACTTTCTGGNNTGTCTTGATAATTTTATGATAAACAATTCTACTAATCTAAAATATCACGACTTAATGCTTCATAGAATAAATGAAATTCTATTAGTTTCAAGNCCCTACGATTCATTCATACTTGAAGAAGATGGAAACCTTTCAGANCAAATCTTGCATGAATTCCAAGGTATGAATTTAAGCTATGCACCAAGGATATGGAGNGCTAATACAGGCAANGAAGCTTTAGANTTACTAAGTNCTCGGAATTTTGATTTGATTATTGTAATGCTNCGTATTGCAGATACGAANCCAATAAGCTTTAGCAAAAATATTAAATCATTATATNCTGAAATTCCCGTTGTAGTTCTTGCNTTTGATGAATCNGANATTAAACANTTACACACTTCATCTAATAAATATATAGATGATATATTTATTTGGTCTGGNAATGCTAATATATTTCCAGCAATAATAAAAAACTATGAAGACCATAAAAATATATCTAGNGATATTGAGATAGGAGACATTAGAACAATATTATTAATAGANGANACTCCTCGNANNTANTCCAACTTGCTACCTGTACTATATAAAGAAATTATTTTCCATACNAAAGAATTNATGAATAAAAGCTTAAATACNGAGCAGCAATTATTGCATATGAGGGCTAGGCCAAAAATATTATTAGCTAAAACATATGAACAGGCTGAGNAANTATATAAAAAATATGATAAAAATCTACTAGGCATAATAGCAGATATAAGATTTCCTAAAAAAAATAAATTAAATCAACATGCTGGTTTAGAATTTATTAAATCCATAAGNGAAACTAATAAATCAATTCCAATATTATTGCAAACTAGTGAGCANGATTTAAACTTAAAAGATATAAATAATAGATTAAATGCACCCGTTATACAAAAAAATTCTCCAAAATTTTTTAAACACATAAAAGTATTTATGAAAAATAATTTTGGTTTTGGAGATTTTATAATAAGGAATAAAGAAGATGTNGAAATAGATAGAGCAACAAGCATNGATGAACTTGCAGAAAAATTATATAATATATCAGAAGAATCAATTTATTTTCATGCTTCTAAAAATCACTTCTCTAACTGGCTNGCTGCAAGAGGAGAACTAACATTAGCTACACAATTTAGAAAAATTAAACTAGATGATTTTAAAACACAGGAAGAGCGTAGAAAACACTATATATCTCTTATTGAAAAATACAGTTCTATAAAAAATAAAGAAAATAACATAATCAACTTTAGCAAACACTCTAATTTGAAAAAAAGNAATTTCTTACGCATCGGTACNGGTTCATTAGGTGGGAAGGCAAGAGGATTAGCTTTTGCAAATTCATTAATNAAAACCAAAATACTTAAAAAAAAATTTACTGATTCANATATCAACATTCCCAAAACAGTAGTCATTACGACTGATGAATTTGATAGATTTATGGATATGAATAATTTATGGGATACGGCTCTTCATTCAAAAACCAATGAAGATATTATTNAAATATTTTTAAAAAGCCGACTATCAAAAGAANTAATTATAATTATCAAAAATATATTAAANGATATTAATAAACCATTAGCTATACGATCATCTAGTTTGCTAGAAGATTCTCAATACCAACCTCTTGCAGGAATGTATTCGACATTCATGATACCTAATTCATCNAATAGTGATAAAGANCGACTCAGTCAAGTATGTGAAGCTATAAAACGAATCTATGCTTCAACTTTTTTTCAAGGCCCAAAAGCTATTATGGATACTATTATCCAAAGACATGAAGAAGAAAAAATGGCTATTATAATTATGGAATTAATTGGTCAAAAACATAATGATATTTTTTATCCTACTTTTAGCGGTGTAGCTCAGAGTTATAATTATTACCCAATCTCTCATATGAAAAGAAATGAAGGAATAGTATTTATTGCATCGGGTTTAGGTAAAACAATAGCTGACGGTAAAAAATCATTACGCTTTTCACCATTTCATCCAAACATACTGCCTCAATATTATTCTATTAAATCTACAATTCAGAACACACAAACTGATTTTTATGCATTATCTCTTAATAATGGAAAAAATCCAATGAAATCTGGAGAAGAAAATAATTTAAAACTTTTACCATTAGATATAGCTGAAAAAGATAGTCAATTAAACTATTTAGCAAGNGTTGTTTGTACTGAAGATGATATTNTACGAGATTCACTAACATATAGCGGGCAGCGAATCATTACCGCTGCACCAATATTNAAATATGAAAGTTTTCCTTTTAATGATATTATTAAATANTTACTTAATATTGGANAAGAAGCNCTTGGCTGCCCAGTGGAAATAGAATTTGCCGTGAANATAACANCTGAAAAANTGATGAATTTTTCTCTTCTGCAGATNAAACCAATGGTNATTGAAAAATTAATAAACAAAAAANATTTACTAAACAAAGATGATAATAGTANTATTATTTGCAGNAGCNNCAATGTTCTTGGAAATGGATACATATCAGANATAAACCANATAATATTNATTGACCCTGATAAATTTGATAAATCAAAAACTAATGATATAGCAAATGAAATAGAGCATTTGAATATTTTGTTANANGATGAGANNCCTTACCTCTTGATAGGACCTGGAAGATGGGGCACTTCGGATCCTTGGCTTGGAATTCCAGTTAATTGGAAACAAATCTCTAATGCTAAAGTGATTATTGAATTAGGTATAGAAAATCTTAANCCTGATCCATCATATGGAAGTCATTTCTTTCAAAACTTAACTAGCCTACANATTGGNTATTTCACAATANATAAAAATGAATATNAAAAATCTATTAATTGGNCTTGGATGAGAAAACAAAAAGTTGTTAAAGAAAAAAAATATGCTAAACTAATTGAATTAGANGAGANCTTAATAGTAANTATTGATGGACACCAAGGAAATGGANTTATCAAACAGAATCAAAAACAAAAANNTGAAAANATGGACGAAGAATTNTCGACAGGAATTTAAACACATCCTTGATCTAACATTGCATTAGCAACTTTTATAAACCCACCTATATTAGCACCTTTTATATAATCAACTCTATCACCATTAGATCCATATTTAACACATTGAGCATGAATNCTTTTCATGATTTCATTTAATTTATTATCGACTTCNTCAGAACTCCAATTAATTCGCATACTATTCTGGCTCATCTCTAAACCTGAAACTGCTACTCCTCCNGCATTTGCAGCTTTCCCAGGTCCAAATAATATTTTTTCATTAAATAAATCGGCAGCATTTGGTTCGCTTGGCATATTAGCACCTTCTACAACACATATACATCCATTATGNATTAATGTTTCAGCATCATTTTCATCAATTTCATTTTGAGTAGCACATGGAATNGCGATATCNCAATCAATACCCCAAGGCTTTTGATTTTCTAAATAATCAACTTTATATTTATCAGCGAATTCTTTAATTCGTCCCCTCTTAACATTTTTCANGTTCATAATCCACTCAAGCTTTTCTTGATCTAACCCNTTTTTATCNTATATNGTTCCTGATGAATCTGATAAAGAGATTACTTTTCCACCTAATTCAATAACTTTTTCTGCTGCATATTGAGCAACATTTCCAGANCCAGAAATAGCAACTTTTTTACCAGAAAAGTTCATATCNTGAGTNCCTAANAACTCTTGAGCAAAATAAACAGCTCCATAACCTGTTGCNTCCGGNCTAATAAGACTTCCACCCCAATTAATTCCNTTTCCTGTCANTACACCTGAAAATTCATTTCTGATTTTTTTATATTGACCAAATAAAAAACCAATTTCTCTTCCTCCTACACCTATATCTCCTGCAGGAACATCTGTATTTGGACCTATGTGTCGACACAATTCAGTCATAAATGATTGACAAAAACTCATAATCTCATTATCAGACTTGCCTTTTGGGTCAAAATCTGAACCACCTTTTCCACCTCCCATCGGNAGTGTAGTTAAACTNTTTTTAAAAATTTGTTCAAATGCTAAAAATTTCAAAATNCTCAGATTTACTGANGAATGAAATCTAAGGCCGCCTTTATANGGGCCAATAGCAGAATTNAACTGTATTCTAAAACCTCTATTAACATTTATTTTACCCATATCATCCCTCCAAGGNACTCTAAATGTAATAACTCTTTCTGGCTCAACAATTCTATCTAAAATNTTATTGTGTAAATAATGTTGATTTTCTTGAAGAAAATCCCATATTGAACTCACNACCTCTTTGACTGCTTGATGAAATTCATTCTCTCCTGGATTTTTTGAAANGACATAATCCATAAATTGNTCAATTGTCTTATACATTAAAAAATTCTCCTAATTTTCTTTTCTNATTTAGAGNAAATAAGCATAATTACTATTAGCAATACATGNTAAAATTACAATAAACTTATAGTATGAATTATGTCATTTTTTTATTTATTTATGTTTGAAAAAAATATTAAANCAAAATTAGTTAATAACACATTAAANTCTCCAATTCGAACATTNTGNATNTCATTGATGCTAACATTTTTTTTNGCNATTGGATTNAAATGGTTTATNATAGATGATGATTTTGTAAAACTGTTACCTCAACATATTCCTTCAAAAATCATTTGGGATGAAATTCAAGAAGATTTTGGTGCCTCTGAAACAATGNTTATAGCCTTTGGCAACAAAGGTGAAACANTTTATAGAGAANCTATATTCGATGCTATTTGGGATTTAACAACTACTNTAGAAAACTACNAAGGNATTGAAGAAGTAATTTCTATAAAAACAATCAANAAACTTGAATCAAATGATGGATTTATGGAAGTNGATGATTTATTTCCAAATAGAGAGTTAGATGANAATGATATTAATGAAATAAAAGCATATATTGAGAGCAATGAAGATATAAAAACAAGGGTGATAAGNTCTAATGGAGACTACACCTCTATAATGATTAGACCTGAAATAGGTATTAATATGCCAGANCTGGTAAACTCTATCACACCTATATCAGAAAAAATATTAGAAAATTTTGAAATACATTATGCTGGNCAAGTNTATATAACGGGAAAAGTTCCTTCAATCATTCAAGATGANACAACTGTTCTAATGCAATTAGCACTAATACTTATGGTAATTGTATTATTAATTAACTTCCGAAACATATCTGCTGTCATGATGATTCTTACAACAATTTTATTATCTATGGTTAGTATGTTTGGNTTTATGGGTTGGATGTATAAAATTACTGGATTATTCATATTTAANTTCACCATGATGAATACATCTATGCCAGTAGTCTTACTCACTATTGCAAATTCAGATGGAGTTCATATACTGACACGTTTTTTTAGAGAAGCTAGAAAACAAAACAATGTAAAAAANGCTGTTGAAACAACCTTAAATGCATTATTCTTACCTATATTCCTAACCTCTTTTACTACATCAGTTGCATTTTTGGCTTTTGTTTTTTCTCCAATTGAACAATTTATTGGATATGGAATATCTTTGGCTTTTGGAATTATGTGGGCATGGATACTATCTACNACATTACTTCCATCAATAATTTTAATTAAGAAGTGGAACTTAGAATCTAAATTNATTAAAAAAGAAAGTTTATTAGAAAAAATTGCNTCATTAATTGGCAGTNNAATATCAAAAGCACCTAAAAAAGTATTGATTGGAGGCTTTGCAACTGTATTTATATCAATTTTTGGATTTAAGTATATTGAGATTGAAGTTAATACTGCAAAATTCTTTAAACCAGGAAATCCAATTAGAGAAAGTAACAATTTTGTTGATAATGAATTNACNGGATCAATGAATTTTTTAATAAATACAATTGGAGACCATAAAGATCCCNATGTATTAAAAGATATAGAAATTCTACAAGAATATCTAGAGTCTTTTGAAAAAGTAAATACAAGTGTATCAATTGTTAATGCAGTAAAACAGATGCATAAAACAATTATGGATGATAATNCTGAATACGATTCAGTCCCAGATAAAAGAGGTAAAATTAATAATTTATTTTTCATGTACTCAATGTCTGGAGANGAAGATGANTTTAGNTCTCTTGTTGATACATATGAATATGANAATGGTTTAGTAACAGGATTAATCAAATCTATATCTACAAAAGAAACTGTGGCNCTAGTTGATAGCCTAGAATATTTCATAAGCAATAATACTTCTTCAGATTTAGAAACTAGGATATCAGGTTTAGCAGTGTTTTTTAGAGATATGGTTAATCTAATAATAACATCTTCAATTATTAGTATTTTAGTATCCATACTAGTTATTTTTATTATCTCTTGGTATTTTTTNCAATCTATAAGNTGGGGACTTTTGGCTGTTGTTCCTCTAACTTGTGCGGTCATATTAAATTTTGGATTAATGGGNTTGTTTGGAATAGAACTGAGCCATATTACTGCAATATTAACTGCTGTAATTATTGGGGTCGGTGTCGATTTTGCTATTCATTATATATCAGAATTTAAACGAAACTTAAAAAAGAATGTAGAATTAGATAAAATAAGTAAATCCAATGTTGATGATGTTGGATATCCTATTTTACTTGATGTTCTATCAAATATGGGATTTGTAACCCTNCTATTCTCTGCATTGACTCCTTTAAATTACATGGGAGGATTAATGGTTTTTGCTATGCTTTCTACTTCGATAGGAACACTTACCTTATTAGCATCTTTAATAGAATTAAATAAAAAATATTTAAAAGGACTTTAAAATGTATACAGTATTATTTGTATTAACTTCAATGGTATTTTCAATGACAGGCGATGAATTATCTATTCTAATGGATAATAGAAAATCNCCANCNGANATATCATCAGATATGAATATGGAGATAACAAATAAAAAAGGACGAAAACGANCTCTTAAAGTCAAATCAATTTCTAAGGATAATAGTGAAAAGCAAATATTATGGTTTTTATCACCTGCAGATGATAAAGGAATTGCATATTTAAAAATAGANCATAANAATAAAGATGATGAAATACGCTTATGGCTACCTGCATTTAAAAAAATCAGAAGGATATCCGCTAAGAAAAAAGCAGATTCATTTATGGGTTCAGACTTAAGCTATGAAGACATGACAAGTCGACAAATTGAAGATTACAATTTTACTATTATAAAAGAGGANAATATAAATAATCAAGATTGTTATGTTATGAAAAGTGAACCTAAAAAAGGAATTAAAAGTGAATATTCTNAACATTTAACCTGGGTTACAAAAGATAAGTANCTACCTGTAAAAGAAGAATCTTATGATAATGAAAATAAATTATTAAAAGCTAAAAGTTTTAAATATGTCAACCTCAATTCATTTGATTTAGTAAGTGAAATATTTGTAGAAAATATGCAAAAAAAAACGAATACTTTGCTAAAGCTATCTAATCTGAGGGTGAATACAAATGTTAAAGATAATTTGTTTCAGGAAAAAAACATGAAAAGGCTTCCTAGAAAATAATATGACATTAAAAATTATTTTATTAGGTTTTATTGTTTTCAATAGCATTCAGGCAGAACTATATTGGTTTGGAGAGATTAATCTTCAATACAATTCATATTTAAAGAATTTCAAAAATACAGAAAATCCAATACGATTTGGAAAATTTAATATTGGCTATGCAATATCAGATTTTGAATTTAAATCTAATACTGCATTAGAATATAATTGGAATAACAGTAATGCAAGTTTGATTAATTTTAGAGAATATTATTTTTCATATTACCCTTCATTTGGTGAAGTTCATATTGGAAAACAGATTATCACTTGGGGGTTCGCAGATGGTACAAACCCAACCGATAATATTAATCCTTATGATTTAAATTATATGTTTGAGAATGGAGTGGATCGCAAAATCGGCATACATTCAATTTCATCATTAATCTATTACAATGACATTAAAATGAACTTTGTCTTATGCTATGATAATGTAAAAAATATTAAGAATAATCGATTACCATTACCATTGCCTGAAAATAATAATGATAAAATTCTAGAATATGGTTTTGATTTTCAATACAATATGAATGATGCTGAATTTAATTTATCATATTTAATGAAAAAAAATATTCCAATTATGATTCCAAATGATGTAATTCAAACCAATGTTCATACTTTAGGAATTAATTTTTTATATTTATATAATGATATAACATTTAGAACTGAGAATGCTATATTCATGGGTCAAAATAATGAAAAATTTTATCAAGGTATCATTCAATTAGAATTGCCAACATTATTTGAATCTACTATTGGCACACAAATTTTTGGTACATATAATATCGATAATAGTGCTAGTGGATTATATGGAATTGGATCTCCTATTTTTTATTTTACTGAAGTATCTCCTATTTTTGCAACATCAGTTAGTAAAGCATTCAATGATGAAACAATTGAAATAAACCTCTTTACAATGTTTGAAATATTAGATGGATACGGCTCTTCACTAGGATTTGAAATGCATTATGATATTTTAGACAATCTTAAATCTAAAATTGGAATTTCAAAGTTTTTAAAGGGAAATAATGAATCTTTCTTTAACTATCTAGTCGATTATTCAAGTATCAATATTAATATAGAATACTCCTTTTAATCATATATCTAAATGAAATATATTAAATAAAAATACTCTTGTTTTTAAAATTATTACGAATAATAAATAAAATAATTAATAATTTTAGGTTTTTTAATTATTTTGTTATTAAATTACGGCAGTTGATCGATAATTCAAACCTCCTCCTTGATTTCGATTCAACCTCCTCCTTAACGTATAAGAAAGCTCCCTATGGGAGCTTTCTTCTTTTATTTACTTTTTTTTTGTAAGTTTAAAAATGAATCGGACTATCAAAATATTAATTTCAATTTTAGCATTTACACAAATTCATGGGCAAACTGTTTATGAAGAAATTATATATGAAAATGGAGAAGAGCTTGATACTTTTGCATATCAGCTACCAGAAAATTTTAATCCAGATAATATCTATCCTTTATTAATAGCATTTCATCAATGGGGTGGAAATCATCTGTCTACCTTTTCAACCACTTTTGATGAGGAAGCNAATTCAAGAAATTGGATATTCATGTCTCCCTTTGGAGGATCATCTAACAACTATAATCATCAAGAAGCTCAAGAAATGGTTAAAAAAGCTATTGAATGGTTGATGGACAATTATCATATTGATAAAAATAGAATCTATACAGTTGGAGGNTCTATGGGAGGTGCTTCAGGAATGATATATGCTAATAATCACTTGAATCCAAATGAGCCAATGATTGCAGCTACAGCTTCAGCATCTGGTATACTTGATTGTGAGCGTAGGGCTATAGAAATGGATGGAAACAATTCAATGACTGAATGGTTTGGGGGAANCTANGATGAAGTTCCATTTGAATATCATCGCAACAGTGCTATTTATTTTGCAGATAGCACTCAAAGTATGCATTATAATTTAAAATATATTCCTTTATATTTTGATTTTGGTATNACNGAAACTCATAGGACTCATGCAGAAGAGATGTATCAAATAATGAGNGGCTATAATAATAATATGTGGATAGATCAAGAGCCTACAGGCTCTCATGGATTTTCAGTTTTTGATGAAAACCATGTATGTGATTGGTTAAGTCAATTTGAATTAATAGACAATCCTGATACNATAAATGTTAATTTGGATCAATCATCTAGAGCATATTGGTTAGAGGTTAATAATGANGANCAAATCGAAAATGAATTTATGAGAATTACTGCCTCAAGAGAAATATATCAAGACTCATTGGTTATAAATATTGAGCAAACTTNTAATATAACAAATAATAATATAACCTTACATGTGATGGATAATCTNTACGACTATATTAATCTTTATTATGAAGGAGTTTCATCTAATGAATACAATAGCATTGGATTGACAGGAGAGCTTATTAACTATGTGTCTCATATATCNGTTAACGGTTGTGATTTTTGCATTACCATGGAAGAGGATNTAATTTGGGTGGGCATAAATGCTGAAAATAATTTACTAACAATTCATTACCCAAGTGATATTAATAATGATGGGAGCTGGGATATATTAGATATATTATTAACAATTAATTTTATTATGGATCAAATTGAACCTACTCCAGAACAAAACTTTCTTGCAGATATGAATCAAGATGGAATAATCAATATATTAGATATCATAAGTATGGTTAACCTCATACTCAATCAATAATNATCTAAAGAAACTGCTTCCTTAATTTTAAAANCTTAGCAAAGATTTTATCAAACAGCCTATCTGAAAGCAAACCTGGAAGATAATAATCTCTTAATTTATTTGCTGAAATGACATATCTAGTTTTTGGTTTTCTTAATTCAATAATTTTTTTAATTAGTCTTCCTACTGAATCTGATTCTAAACCCTGTTTGCCTTTTTCAACGACCTGCTTNTAAAATATTTTTAAAGAGTCCTCATAATCAGTACCTANAAAAGGATTATCATCTGGACTTGGAGCTTTATCCCATATAGCAGTTTTAATTGGCCCAGGCTCTACAAGAATAACATCAATATCATAAAGCATTAATTCTCGTCTCAATGCATCTGAATATCCCTCTAAAGCATGCTTNGATGCCGTATACGGACCTACAAAAGGATAAGAACGTTTACCTGAAACAGAACTGATCATAATTATTTTACCTGAATGAGNNGNCCCCTTATATGCTCCTAATAATTTTGAAAAAATATTGGTGACTGACACTACTCCAAACAAATTAACTTCAAACTGTTCTTTAAATACTTCAGTTGGCAAATGCAATGAAGGCCCTCCAAGTGCTATACCAGAATTATTAATTAAACAATCTATTCCATCACCACCTACAATATTTTCAACTATTGATGCAGCATCTTTTATGGCAACTTCATCTCTAACATCAAAGACTAATGGATGAAAATTTTCTCCAAATTCTTCTTTTAGCTGATCTGAGTCTTGCTGTTTTCTAACACTTCCAAATACTCTATAACCATTTTCTATTAATATTTTTGTTGCACTATATCCAATACCTGTGCTTACTCCAGTGATAACAATATTTTTCATAATTCGTCCCTTAAAGAACAATGCCAGCGATAAACACTGGCACTGTTTAATCTATAAATATTTCCTGTTATTTAAATTTAATTTCAGTTGTTAATTCAAATTTCATTCTAGTATACTCTGACTCATCATCCTTTTTATTTAATAGTCGAATAGTTGGTTTAAGTGACACTGAACCAAAATCACTTTCAAATAATTGACATTTATAATCAAGCCATAAAAAAGTATAATCAGTTATATAATTTTCATTCATTTCATCTAAATGAGATGCTAAATCAGCCCAAATCGTCAACTTCCCCGAACCAAATTTTCTGTCAAGCTTAACTCGCATATGAGTTATTGTATATTTATAATCTTCATTTAAAAATTGCTTAGTCATATGATATGAGGCNTGAGGATTTATTCCAAAAAAACTGCTAATATTAAAATCAACACCAAATGTCATAGGCCATGGTTCATCAGCATTAGCAAATGATATTAATGCTCTTGGCTGAAGATCTAACATATCATTCCATTTTANAGGAAAATCAAATCCTAAAGTAAATGAATCCATATTTTTTTCATCAATACCTTCCACAGTATCTTTATTAGTTTCTGCTTTATTTTCATCGATAGAAACAAACCAATTCATTTTATATATATATCCTGCAAAACCTACAGTTGAAGCATTGTTTGATGTTACCCATGGGATATCTACTATTGCATCTGGATAAAAATGAATATCTAGNGAAGGATTATATTTTAAAGGTAAAGCTCCACCCCAAAAACCAAAGTTTTCTTTCTTGATTCCATAAAATAAATTCAAAAAACTTAGTTGAGGACGAAATGAATTAGCATTTCCTGCACCATCATTAAATNNAGATACTGAGGGATCACCCATTTTAACCATNCCTGCAANACTATTTGTACCAATCTTTGCCTTAAAGAACCATCCTTCACCAATACTTGCATCAACATTTAAACGTGCTCTATATAAATAATATAAATCCATATGAGATTTATCAGATCCATAATCTTTTATATCTAAGCGNGGTCTAATCCTAGCATCTCCACTGAAATTAATTTCAGCTATAATGAATGATAAACAGCCTACTAAAAATATTATATGTTTCATAGTTCTCCTTTAAATTACAAATTTTTATAACTAAACTTTTTTGAATAGCCCTTTGATACTTGATCATCTACTTCAAAGAGTGGATAGATAAACAAATTTACACTTTCTTCTTCATAATTATCTATTTTAAAATCACGACCAACCATAAAATCAACCCTATCGCTACATAAAGTTCCAAAATAATATTCTGCTCTACCAGGATCTTTATCTGCCTCAGAAATGTCTACGGGATACCATCCTTCACCATCAATATAGTAATCTGCCCAACAATGATATCCACCTACTTTACCTTCCTCTCCACTTGGAATAGGAAAGCCCATATGAAATCTTGCTGGGACATNTAATGTNCTACTAAGTGATATGAAATANGAATGATAATCTGTACAATTNCCAACACCTATATCACATGCATATAAAGAATTCCCATTACCATATGCATATTTTTTATTCTTATTTTGAGATTTAACTAATTCNTCCTTNGTATTATTATTTCGACCATAGGTTATATTATTAGGAAGCCATTCTTTACCAGTTTTAGGGTTTTTACCACCATGNATATATTTATAATTTTTAGAGTTTTTATCATCTGTTGGTTTTCCGTAGTGCATACCATTTAAAACATATTCNTAAACATTTTTCATNTTTTTATTATTTAAATTNTTTTCAGATATAATATCCTTAAAAACATCTCCAGTNGGAACCATTCTTGATGCTTTTANATATTTATCATTAGTAATATTTTCATATTTAACATTTTCATGTTCTTTACGAAGCACATTGCAAGATAATTTGATATTTTTAACTTCTGATATACCCTCTTTTGAATATATGTANAAATATTTATTTTTATGATCNGGCTCAGTTTTCAATTCATANTCTAAACCNTCTAANTCATATGATAAGTTAGATATAGCTTGAACTTTATTGCTTTGAGGAACTGGAATCCATAATTCCATTTTTTTTCCATCAGTCGGATCAATTGAAACCTCATAATTAAACTGAAAATATCTTTGGTCTAATTGTTTATTTGCACAAGATGACAATAACAANATTATTGATGTGAAAAATAANCTTTTCATTTAGTTACTCCTTTNAAATATNTTANTTTTGGGTAGTAGTTATNGGCTAGTTTATNAATAGAATAATCTAGAATTNTTAAATAATGTTCTTCGAACTGAAGAGTATATTTAAAATTCAGAAACATTGAAATCTACATTGATAACTCATATGTTAAATTTAAATAAAAATGAATGGAACATAAAATAAAAAANGACTTATAAAGTATAAAATTGGAGAGTGTAATGTTTAAAAATAAATATTTAGCAATATTATTTCTATCTGGGATTTTATTATCAAACTATAAAGATTTTACAAATGCATTTATAGATGTTTCAAAAAAATCAAACCCTGCTATAGTCTCCATAATATCACAGAAAGAAGTAGAGGCTTACAATCCTTTTAAATCACATCCATTTTTCCAAGACGATTTTTTTCCAAAAGATTTTTTTGGATTTCCTGATGAATCTTATAAAAGCAACTCGCTTGGATCTGGAGTTATAATTGATGCTAAAAAAGGATATATTATTACCAATAGCCATGTNATAAACAAGTCCGATGAAATAAAAGTAGTACTCTATGATAAAAGAGAATATGAAGCAACTATTATAGGTGAAGATCCTCTTTCAGATATAGCTGTAATACAAATAGATAATGATAGCTTAACTGATTTAACAATGGGAGACTCTGATGATTTACAAGTTGGTCAATGGGTGATTGCTATAGGGAGTCCTTTTGGCTTACATCTAAATCATACAGTTACAGCTGGTATAGTTAGTGCAATTGGTAGAAGTGATGTAATGTCTAAAATGAATTATGAAAATTTTATTCAGCATGATGCTGCAATAAACCCTGGTAATTCAGGTGGTGCATTGCTTGATTTGGATGGAAACCTAATAGGTATAAATACTGCAATAGCCACTAGATCTGGACAAAATGCGGGAGTAGGNTTTGCTGTACCTATTAATCAAGCAAAGAAGGTAGCTAATGATTTAATTGAAACTGGCACTGTAAAAAGAGGCTGGCTCGGAATAACAATTCAAGACATTACTGATGATATGAAATNATATTGGAAATTAAAAAATAAAAAAGGTGCTTTAGTAAGTCAAATTTTAGAAAATAGCCCTGCAGAAAAATCCGGATTAAAAGAAGAAGATATNATCATTAAAGTAAATAACGATGAAATAGAAAACTCAAGCGATTTGCGCAATACAGTCTCAGAAAACTATCCTCATAAAGAAATAACACTTACTGTTTTACGTGATAATAAAAAGAAAAAAATAAAAGTACTACTTGGAGAACGACCCACAAATGAATCTCTTGTTAATGGAGATTGGAATAAAAATGAAGAGTTTGATATTTTAGGATTAAAAATAGAGTCTAGTAATAATAACGGTGTTAAAATTACTGAGATTGAAACGGACTCTTCTGCTGGTAGAGAAGACTTAAGAGTAGGCGATATAATTAAGAGTATTGGAAGAAGAATCATTAATAGTCCATCAGACTACTTTGATATGATTGAACAGTTGGATGAAGGGGACACTGTAATGATGAAGGTTATACGCAATAATAATGCTCGATACATTGCATTTCAAATAAAATAAATATTTAAGCCCTCTCGCGAAAGAGGGCTTAAACGTAATCAAAGCTAAGAAGCTAATGAGGAATAGAGCGAAGAATTTAACTATGCTCTACAACTTCAAATTAATATATATGAAAGATACAAATAATGATTTGGGTCACATAATAACAATTGTTTTAGCATTAACAAACTCTCTAATACCATATTTTGATAATTCTTTGCCATAGCCCGATCTCTTAATTCCTCCAAATGGAAGATTAGGATCAGATCTTGTAAATCCATTAATGAATATACAGCCAGTCTCAAGCTTAGCTGCTATATTAAAAGCTCTATCTTGGTCTTCAGACCATATACTGCCACCTAATCCATAATCAGAATCATTCGCTATTTCTAAGGCTTCATTATCATCTTTAACCTTAATGATTGTAAAAATTGGTCCAAATGTTTCTTCATAATAAATAGGCATATCTTTTGATATATCAGTAATGATAGTAGGATAATAAAAATAGCCTTCATTATTAATTTTGCTACCCCCTGTAATTATTGATGCACCCATTTTACTAGATTCTTGAATTTGGCTATCTAATTCATCTAAAATATTTTTTGTTGCCAATGGTCCAACTTGTGTCTTTGTATCTAATGGATTACCTATAATCAATTTCTCAACTTTATCTTTTAATTGATTTAAAAAATCATCATAAATTTTTTCATTTACAATAAATCTTTTTGCAGCAATACAACTCTGTCCATTATTAATCATTCTAGA
>NZVQ01000001.1 GCA_002701525.1 Fidelibacterota bacterium
CCAACTTCATTTAGATTGCTCAAAGTTAAACAAGCTATTGAAGATGGCTATAGTATTAAAGATATACATACACAAACTAAAATAGACCCTTGGTTTCTCAGTGAAATTAAAATGATTGTAGATATTAAAAATCAATCTAATTCATTTAATAAAAAAAATATTATAGAATTGAAAAAAGAAGGCTTCTCTGATATACAAATTGGATTTAAATATAATAAAACTCCTCAGCAGGTACGTCAGTTTAGAAAAAAAAATCAGATTATTCCAACATATAAAGTTGTAGATACCTGTGCCGCTGAATTTGAAGCACTAACTCCATATTGTTATTCAACATATGAACAAGAGAATGAGATTGTTCCATTAGAAGGAAAAAAAATCATTATTTTAGGAGGTGGTCCTAATCGTATTGGTCAGGGGATTGAGTTTGATTATTGTTGTGTACAGGCCGTATTTGGTTTGAAAGACCTTGGATATAAAACAATCATGATTAATTGTAATCCAGAGACAGTATCAACAGATTTTGATATTGCTGATAGATTGTATTTTGAACCATTAACATTTGAAGATGTTATGAATATTATTGATTTTGAAAACCCTGATGGTGTAGTTGTTCAATTTGGTGGTCAAACACCTCTAAATATTGCCTCTGAATTAAAAATAAATGGTGTTAATATAATAGGTACTAGCCCTGATTCTATTGATTTAGCTGAGAATAGGAAAAAGTTTGGCAAAATATTAAAGCAATTAAATATTCCTGCACCAAGTTGGGGTACGGCATTTTCAGTTGATGAAGCTCAAAAAATTGCCAATAGAATTAAATATCCAGTTTTAGTTAGGCCCTCATATGTCCTCGGTGGGCGTGGCATGCAAATAGTATATGATGATGATGCATTAAAAACTTTTGTTGGGAAGGCGGCCTTAGTATCAGGAGATCATCCTATTCTTATTGATGCATTTTTAGAAAATGCATTTGAATTTGATGTGGATGCTATATGTGATGGCAAAGATGTTTTCATATCTGGAATTATGCAACATATTGAGGAAGCAGGGATTCACTCAGGGGACTCCTCTTGTGTTTTCCCTCCGTATGAGTTAAGTTCAAAATCAAAAAAAACAATTGAAAAGTATACAAAAACTATGGCTTTACAGCTTAATACGGTTGGGCTTATTAATATACAATTTGCGGTTAAAAATGAAGTTGTATATGTTATTGAAGTGAATCCGCGCGCAAGCAGAACTATTCCATTTATTAGCAAGGTAATTGATATTCCACTTGCTAAAATAGCAGCACAAGTGGGGGCAGGTATAAAAATTAAAGATTTGAAACTAAAACATGATAGCAGTAAAGGTCTAATTGCAATTAAAAAGCCGGTGTTTCCATTTAATAAGTTTCCTAATCAATCATTATTTTTATCACCTGAAATGAAATCAACAGGAGAGGTTATTGGCTTTGATGATAATTTAGGATCTGCATATGCGAAAGCTACTCTGGGAGCTGGTAATAGGCTTCCTACTCATGGGGCCGTTTTCATGTCAGTTAATGAATCAGATAAAATGGATATTATACCGATTGGACGAGATTTTAAAGAATTTGGTTTTGATATTATTGCAACTACAGGAACTGCTAAGGTATTAGTTGAAAATGGTGTTAAGTGTAAAGAAATATATAAAGTTGGAGAAGGACGTCCTAATGTAGTAGATGAAATCAAAAATAATAATATTCAATTAATTATAAATACTCCTTTAGGAAAACAATCTAGATATGATGAATATGAAATTGGTAGAGCTGCAATTAAATATAAAGTGACAGCAATTACAACAATAGAAGGAGCACAGGCGGTAGTAAGAGCAGTTAGAAATATTAAATTTGGCAAGTTAAACTATCAAAGTTTACAAGATATTTTTAAAAACTAAGGAGAGATGATGAATAAGTTCATTTATATAATAGGTATTGTTTTTGTTTTTATGTTTTTACAAAGCTGTCAATCTAGAGCTCTATCTCGATATACTGGTACTGCATTAAAACTTGAGCTTCCTGATGATTTTGATAAACCTATTTCTTTTAATTCTGGCCGTAAAGGAGAGAAAGATCTTTTTTACTGGTCTAATGATGGTCAAATGAAAGTAAAAACATATACTGATTGGGGACTGTTAGAATCTGAAATAATTTTTGTGAATAAGTAGTATTTTATGTTTCACGTTGGTCTACATCTTACAGCAAATAATAATAAATATATTGAGTTAAAGAATAGGCTTATTCGCAATTTGGAGAATCCTGAAATATTTAACTTCATCCAACTTTGTTCAGTCAATGATATCAAAAATAATATTGATAAGCTCAATATTTTACATTGTTATGAAATTAAACCTGATTTTTTTGATTGTGATACATCTCAGTTAAAATGGATACAAATAGGTGCTGCAGGCATAGAAAATAGTTTATTTAAAGAAGTATTGAAGAGTAAAATTATTATTACCAATGCCTCTGGGATTCATGCAGGCCCTGTTTCAGAATATGTTATGGGTGCAATTTTATATTTTAGCAAAATGATTAAAGAGTTTGAAGTGTTTAAGGATAGCAAGCAATGGTCTCAATGGGATATTGCAAAAAAAATAACAGAACTTAAATATCAAACAATTGGCATTATAGGTTATGGGAGCATTGGTAAAGCAATTGCCAAGAAAGCAAAGGCCTTTGGCATGGAGGTAATTGCTACAAGGCGATTGCAAAAAAAAATTGATTCTAATAAATTTGTAAATCAATTATTGCCCCTGGCCGATTTAAAGATTTTGTTAAAAAGTAGTGATTATGTTGTTATTGCCTGTCCCTTAACACCGTTATCAATGCGTTTAATTACATTAAAAGAATTAAAATTAATGAAAAGAACTGCAAAGATTATTAATATTGCAAGAGGCAAAATTATTAAGCAAAATGATTTGATTGAAGCACTTCAAAATAAAATTATTAGTGGAGCAGCTTTAGATGTTTTTGAACAGGAACCATTAGAGAAATCAAGTAAATTGTTTGATTTAGATAATGTTTTGTTATCTCCACATATTTCAGGAAATTATCCGGATTATCAAAAAGATATGATTGACCAATTCGCAGATAATTTGAATAAATTTGCCTTAGGAAAAACATTAAAAAACAGAGTGTGCAAGAAAAGGTTATATTAATATGTTAGAAGAAATATTATACCCACCAATCAATCCATATAATCAATTCTTTTTAAACGTATCTGATATTCATACTATTAATATAGAAGAGTATGGAAATCCAGATGGTAGCCCGGTGATATTTTTGCATGGCGGACCGGGTGGAGGAATTGAGCCAATTTATGCTCAATACTTTAATCCTGAAAAATGGAGAATCATTATTTTTGATCAACGGGGGTGTGGTAAAAGTACACCGCATGCAGAATTGGAGGAAAATACAACTTGGGATTTAGTTTCTGATATTGAAAAAATCAGAGAAGAATTATCTATTGATACATGGGTTGTATTTGGTGGTAGTTGGGGCTCAACCTTATCACTATCATATTCAATTACTTATCCAAGTAGATGTAAGGGATTAATTTTGCGTGGTATATTTTTACTACGAAAAAAAGAAATTGATTGGTTTTATCAAGAAGGGGCTTCTTATATCTATCCAGATGCATGGGAGAAATATTTGGAACCAATTCCAGTCGAAGAACAAAATGATTTGGTAGCAGCATATTATAAACGGTTAACATCAGATAATGAAAACATTCGTGTTAAAGCAGCTAAAGCTTGGTCTATATGGGAAGC
The DNA here is from genome assembly GCA_002701525.1 of Fidelibacterota bacterium. Classification (GTDB taxonomy): domain Bacteria; phylum Fidelibacterota; class Marinisomatia; order SCGC-AAA003-L08; family D37C17; genus SCGC-AAA003-L08. Next base: position 3,790 of record NZVQ01000001.1, read on the forward strand.
AAGTACTAGCAAATTATATACAAGTAATAAATCATTACATCATTTTGGGGACCCCAAAATTGCTGAAGCATTTGCTAGGATAGAGTGCCATTATTTTACGAATAAGGGTTTTTTTAAATCAGATAGTTGGCTATTAGAAAATGTTAATAAAATTTATCATATTCCTACAGTGATTGTTCAGGGTAGATATGATGTAGTATGTCCTATGGTTTCTGCATGGGAATTACATAAATGCTTACCTAAAGCAAATTTTCATATAATACAAGATTCCGGACATTCAATGACTGAACCAGGGATTGCTGAATGCTTACTTAAATATACAGATAAATTTTCCTCTTTATAAATTATATTTCATCTAATATTACTTTAGTGTAAATTAGATGTTGAATATGTATTCTAAAGCAAAAACACAAATACAATACTAATGCATCAAATTGAAGAAAAAACACACCCAATAGATACTAAAACTGACCAATCAGAGATTTTACTATTTGTAAGTACAAGCAAAGGAGGCTTTGTATACTATTCAAATCCAGAAAGATTAGTATGGGAAATTAATGGTCCTCATTTATTAGGGTCAATCATTCATCATATGATTTTAGACTATAGAAATAATAAAACTATTTTAATGGCTGCTAAAACTAAAGAACATGGAGTTACGATATTTCGTACGGAAAATTTTGGAAAAACATGGAAGTCAGCAGAAAAACCACCTCAAAGTAAGAACTTAGAGTTTGCTCATATTTTTCGAATTGTTCCTGGTCATCAATCTGAACCTGGAGTTTGGTATGCAGGCACATCACCTCAGGGTCTGTTTCGATCAAACGATGATGGAAAGACTTGGAATAGTATTGAAGGATTTAATAAAGACAAACATATTCAAAATGTAATTAAAAATCAATCTAAGGAGCTCTTAAAATATCAAAAGCTACATTCTATTTTAATTAATCCAAATGATAAAACTCATATTATTATTGGTATGGCACATGGCGGTGTATTTGAAAGTAAAGATTATGGTGAAACATGGAGTTGTTTAAATTTTAATTTATCAGACTCTAATAACCAAAATCCATATTGTTTATTAAGCCATACCCAAGATTACAATATGCTATTTCAACAAAATCAATCTGGTATATATGCGATGACCTTAGGCAAGAATAAATGGAAGCATATAGGAAAAAAATTAGATACAGGAGATAAAGGATTTTCTATATGTTTAGATCCTCATGATATCAATAGGTTATGGACCTTCCCTATGGAAGGTACTGATATTTGGTCAAGGATATGTACTAATGGACAACCAGCAGTTTATAGTACGCAAAATCAAGGGGAGTCTTGGTATCGGCAAGATATTGGTTTTCCTATATGGAATGCATGGTTTACAGTATTAAGTAGATGTATGGTGGCTGATGCTTTATCGAATACTGGCTTATATCTAGGAACTACAAGTGGTTCAGTATGGTTTAGTAATAATGGTGGAAATAGTTGGAGACAAATTTTGGCACATTTGCCAAAAATATATTCACTAGAAATTGGATATATTAATCATTAATTTTACATTCATTATAAAGGTCATATTTAGTGTCTGAAATCAAAATTAATAATAGATTCATTGGTAATAGCCATCCGGTATATATCATCGCAGAAATAGGGATTAATCATCAAGGTGATATTGACATTGCTAAAAAACTAATTTTAGAGGCAAAGGATTGTGGAGCTGATTGTGTAAAATTTCAAAAAAGAAGTATAGATAGAATCTTGACTAAAGAAGGTCTTAATATGCCTTATGTAAATAATAATAGTTTTGGTAATACATATGGAGAACATAAAATAGCATTAGAATTATCAGAAAAAGACTATTTAACATTATTTGAATTTTCTAATAAGCACAATATAGATTTCGCTGCATCTGGATGGGATGAAGAAAGTATAGACTTTTTAGATGATTTAGGAGTTCCATTTTTCAAGATGGCTTCGGCAGATATAACCAACTTTCCGTTGCTTGAACATGCGGCAAAAAAAAATAAACCTTTAATTATTTCTACAGGCATGTCAGATATGAACACTGTTGAAAAAGCAGTAGCATTAATTTCTAAAATCAATAGTCAGATTGGTATTTTACAATGCACATCAACATATCCAACATCATTTGATCAAATACATTTGAATGTAATTACTACGTTTAATGAAAAATTTTCCGATTGTGTCATTGGCTATTCTGGCCATGAGCTAGGCATTGCTGTGCCTATAGCTTCAGTGTCCTTAGGAGCTAAAATAATAGAGCGACATTTTACCCTAGATAGAACAATGAAGGGGGGAGATCATGCTGCATCATTAGAGCCTCAAGGTTTTAAAAAAATGGTTAGAGATATTAGAAATATTGAACAAGCAATGGGTGGTTATGATAAACAGATGCAAGATTCTGAAACACCAATATTTAAGAAATTAGCTAAAAGCATAGTTTCAGCAACTAATATTGCAAAAGGAGAAACTATCACTTTAGAAAATATTACTACAAAAGGACCAGGTACTGGAATCAGTCCAATGAAGATAAATGAATTAATTGGTAAAACAGCCAATGTTACTATTCCTGTAGATACTGTAATATTAGAAGAAAATATTGATTGGTAAAATGAATAGTCACTTTGTTCAAAAAGCAAAAAAAATCAAAGTTGTTGCTACAGATATTGATGGAGTTTGGACTGATTCAGGCATGTACTACACATCTGATGGAGAGAAAATGAAATGTTTCTCAACATATGATGGTATGGGAGTGCAGCTATTACGGGAATTAAATATTCCAACTATTATTCTTACTAGTGAAAATTCTGAAATTGTTTTACGAAGAGCTGAAAAACTTCAAATCAATCAAGTATATATTAATGAAAAACAAAAATTGAATCGCATGAACCAAATTTGCTCTTCATTAAATATATCAATCGATGAAGTTGCATATATTGGTGATGATTTGAATGATATAGAGTTATTAAATCAAGTTGGACTTTCTTCAATGCCCATAAATAGCCCAATTTTAGATTCATTTTCGCCAGATTATATTACTAAGAGAGCTGGTGGCCAAGGTGCTTTTAGAGAATTTGCTGATCAAATAATTAAAGCTCGTCTATCTAATTAAAAATTTCTATTGCATCAGATACAATTTCCATTTCACAAGGTGTTTCTCCAATAATTTCTCCATCTACTATTAAATCTGAATTAATATCAGGTTGAATAGATATTGATTTGACTTGATGATATTTAACAATTGGATGATTAATATGGTTTCCTGAAAATATTTTAGGAAATAAGTTGAGGAGTTGTAGTCGATTTGTTTTTTTAACAGCAATTACATCCATTAAACCGTCATCTAATTTTGCTTTTGGAGCAATTTTCATTCCTTTCCCTGTATGTATTGTATTACAACATAAAACAAATGAATAATCATCTAAAGTAGTTTTGTCATTAATGATGAGTTGGCAATTACGTTTTTTTAATTTCATAATTTCAATTAATGATGCAATATTATATCTCTGCATTCCAAGCCATCTCATTTTTTCCGCTAAAATATTAATATCTGGCGGAATCCCCCATCCAGCAACATTAAATGAGAATACTACTTCCTTGTTTGTTGTTATTTTGATTAAATCAATTTTTCGATTTTTTAATTGTATAATTTTTTTAGCAGCATCAATTGGATTTAAACATTCCATATCATGCATAAATGAGTTTCCAGTTCCTCCTGGAATTAATCCTAGTGGGATCTGTTTTTTATCTTGTCGATTTAGCATGCCATTGATTACTTCATGCATAGTTCCATCACCACCAATAACACAAATTCCTTGAAATAAATCCAAATCTATATTATTCGCTATATCATATGGATGGTTTTTATAATCAGATACAATGATTTTATGAGGTATATGATCTAATACATTAATAATATTATTGAGAATTGATTGTCCCTGTTTTTTGCCACTATAAGGGTTGGTAATAATTAACATTTTCTTCATATATGTTAAGGAAGTATTTTTTTAAGTTTTAAAACAAGGTTGCCTATATTTGTTTTCAATTCAATCTTAACAGGAATTTTTTTCTTATCATTTGAAAACCAAACGGTCATATACCCATTTTCTTTAAAAATATTTTTTTCATCATTTGAATAGGGGACAACTTTAATACAATTATACTTACCTGCGGGCACTTTGACTGTTTCATTATTCCTAACTTCAGTGGTTAACGATTTTATTTCATCTTCACCTAAAATATGATATTCATATTTATCATTTGATTTCAGATCCTTAGTTCTCAAACTATATAAAACTGAAATGGGATCAAATAATAATTTGTCATTTTGAATTAAATTAGCATTTGATATAATATTTTTATTAGAATCTATTTGTGCACTATAATTTTGTTTCCAATTTCCTTCTACTATATTTTTCTCAATTTTTTTTAATGAATAATCACCAGCATCTACGACTAAATCAATTTGATCACGAACTCTATATAGCCTATCTAGAAACTTATTTGATTTAATAAGAGTATTGATATTAATAGAACTTTCATCTTCTATTGTTGAAGAAATAGTTGCTTGACCTACATTTAAGAGTCTAAAACCAACTGAGTATACAAACTTTTCAGAATATATAGTTGAAAATAGTAATATGAATACTAAATATCTCATTATCATTAATCTATATTAAGCTTTTCATCAAGTGCTAATGTTTTTAAAGCAGATAAAATGATTGGGTCTTTTACTCTCTTGGATATTCTATTACATTTTTTGAATACTTTATTAGCTAAATCAAAATCAGATGTCTCTAAATGAAGCTGGATTAATAGTATCATGGATTCTAGTATTAAATTATTATTATTAATATTTTGGAAGTGATCAATAGCATTTGTAATTGATTCTTTAGATTTATCATATTTTTTTTGAGTATAATGTATATTTGCATAGCATAACATTATTCTTCCATCCATTAATTCATCTTCAAATTCTTCTGCTACCATTTTTGCTCTATCTAAGGATTTAATAGATTTATCAAAATCACCTATAGTGATATATATGCCAGACTTAATAATTTCAACCCTTGCAATATTAAAGTTTTTACCTTCAGATTTATAAATTTTAATTGCTTGATTAAAATATGTTATTGCCTCATCATATTTTTGGAGCTCTTTATATCTAACTCCAATTTCGCTATAATTATCGCCTAATGGTCGTTCTAATTTCTTATTTATCTTTTGTGATTTATATAAAAAATCTAATGCTCTATCGTGATCTCCAATACGTGAATATGAACCTGCAATATTATGTAAAAATTTTGCCTCCATTAAATCATCTTGATAAATTTTTAATAGTTTAATGCCTTGTTCAAAATAGCGAATTGCTTTTTTATGCTTTTTCCTACCTTTATAATAAATTCCTAAATGATTATAAATAGTCATTAATGCATAATCATTTTCAGAATCTTCAGCTAAGTCTAAAGCGGTTTCAAGCATTTCCTCCGCATCCTCAAAATCCCCTAGAAGATTTTGAGTCATTCCTAAATTAGAATATGCTTCAGCAAATTCATCATCAATATCAATAGCTTCTTCCAGCAATTGTTGTGAACGTTCTAAGTCACCTGCATTACTCATATTATCTGATAAAAACTTACCTTCTAAATATTTCTTGTAGGCTTGATTATCTACATTGTTTTCTCTATTAAATAATTTTTTTAGTTCTTCTGTTAATTCAACATTAAAGATATCAGCTATTTTTATAATGATATTTCCAGAAATTTTTTGTTGTTCATTATGTTTTCCAGACCAAGTTTCTTGTATTAATTCATCACCATTATCCATTGATATCAAACGTAAATTAATTTTAAAATTATCCTCTGTATTAATAATACTCATCTGAATAATGTTAGATACACTTAATTTTAGTGCAAGTTCAGATATAGATAAATCGACATTTTTATATCGACCTACTTCAAACATATCAGATGTTCGAATTTTTTCAATTTTAGAAAAATCACCAATTAACTGTTCTAAAAAACTATGACAGAAAAAATCATCTTCCGCCTTACCTAAATTTTGAGGATACATAAATCCAATGGTTTCTATATCATCTTCAAACTTTTCATCAGGATTTACAATATTAATATTTAGATCAAGTAATCGATTAATCAAATCTTCATGACGAGTTTTTTGGAAATCTGCTTTATCAATATATATTCGATGAATTGTTTGTGGTGCAGGTATGTTTTTTAATTTCACTTTACCATATTCATGAGTATACCAATTGCCGTTCAGTTGTTCTAATGCTTGATTACTAATAGCTATACTACCTGGCAGGGAAATGCTTTCTATTCGGCTACATATGTTGACATCGTTTCCAAATAAATCTCCATCTTTTTCAACAATATCACCCTGGTGCAATCCAATTCGGATATTGAATTGATCTTTACCACGATATATAGAGTTTCGATGTGAAAGTTCTTTTTGAATAGCAATTGATGCTTCTACAGCATTATTGATTGATGGAAATTCGGCAAATATTGCATCTCCAATATGCTTAATAATAGTGCCCTCTTTAGCATTAATTTCTTTTTTTAATATTATATCGTGTTCTTTTAGAAGATCCAAAGTATGAGATTCATTATTAGCAATCATTTTGCTATAACCAACAATATCAGAAAAGAAAAGATTAGTTTTGCGTTTTATGGGATTTTCCATAATACAAATTAACCATTTTTCAGTTTAAATGGAAGAATGATATAAAGGCTTTAGTTATTCAAAACTAAATTAATAAGAGTTACAACATCTAAGATATTTAATATTTCATCATTATTTAAATCAAGGCAGATATCATATGCTCCATTATCAAGAATAATATTTATTAATAAAACAATATCTAAAACATTCAAAATATCATCACCATTTGCATCTCCAATTAAACTGCAACCAATATTGTAGTCGGATTCATTGGCACCCATATCTGGAGCAATACCATTATAATCTTGTGAAGATAAATTGATTATTGCTTCTCCTTCCCAATTAAATGATGATATTCCTGTGTCAATACATGGAGATTCAGCTAATAGATTATAATCAGCATTGGTTGGATTTACAAATAAAGGATTTTCATCAATTGAATTATTTAGATATAATGTTGCATCAATATTATTGTGGTTAATATTTTGTGTACAGGAACTAAGGCCTTCTTCTTGACATAAATTTTGACTATTAATCAAACTATTATTAATAATATAATTATGTGCTAAAGAGTATATTTCGCCACCGCCATTCCACTGTATCGTAGGCACAGCCATTATATTACCTTCAAATGTAGATGTATTATTATAAAATATACTATTATTAGTAAATATATTTATTTGGTCTCCCCAAGCATCTTCAGCTGATGGATTTCGAAGTGTTGATAGTATAGTTCCAGAGCCTAAGTTATTATTCGTAAATGTAATATTATTAAATATAGCTTTATATCCAATTTGAAATGCTCCAATAAGATCATCAGGTGTCGCAACCA
>NZVQ01000002.1 GCA_002701525.1 Fidelibacterota bacterium
TACCAACAATGAGTTCTCTCCAAGCTTTTCATCAGGCACTATTAGCCCAGGAGAGACAGAAGTAGTTAATATGCTATATTCTGCCAATGCTATTAATGCATCAGGAAGTTATAGAATATATTCAAATGATGCCGATGAATCTGAAATTATTTGTGAAACAAATGGAAATATTAATGGTGCAAATATTGGAGATTTTGCACCGGATTTTGAATTAGATATTGTTGCAAATGGAACTGGAACATTTAGGCTATCTGACTATTTAGGTCAGATAGTAGTATTAGCATTCTTTGCACCCATGTGACCAGTATGTAGTCCGGAGTTGTCGGATTTTGAAACCGCTATTTGGCAAGAATATCAATCAGATGGTGTAGTTGTAGTTGGCATTATTAACACCTCTAATCCAAATCAATTAAATCAATTTATAGAAGAAAATAGTATAACATATCCAATAATATTTGATCCAGGTAGCCCTGGAGGGGTACAAGGAGGAAATACATATAATTTATATTATATGCCTAATGATGGTTCCCCGTATCCACGAGATTTTATAATTAATCAGGATGGTATTATTGAATATGCTAATAATGAAATAGATACGGCATGGATGTTGTCAATTATTGATGGGCTATTAAGTGGTAACTGCTCAGATTGGGAACTTGGAGATATTAATAATGATAATATGATTAACATATTAGATATAGTAAATTTAATAAATTATATATTAGGTATTGTTAGTCCTAATGAATGTGAATATTTAATATCTGATATTAATGAGGATTCTAATTTAGATATTCTAGATATAGTTTTAATTATCAATAGTATTTTAGGAGGTGCTTAACAATGATTATATATTTAATATCTTTAACACTGATTTCTTTTTCTTTATCTCAAGAATGTGCTGATGGTAGATATGAACAGGAAATATTTGATAATGTATATGTTACGAGTGGCGTTTATTATGGTACTAATATCCAAGAAGGATTATTTGGGGACTCTAATGAAGATTTGTATTTAGATGTTTATGAACCATATGGAGATGATTTAGAAAATAGACCGGTAGTTATTTTTATGTTTGGAGGTTCCTTTATAGGTGGGTCAAGAACATCTTCAGATATAGTTGAACTATGTACGAGATATGCAAAGAGAGGGTATGTAGCTGTAGCAATTGATTATAGACTAACTTTAGATTTGCTTATCTTTGCCAATGAAACGACTGCTTATAAGGCTGCATCAAAAGGAATACATGATTTAAAAGGTGCAATTCGTTTTCTTCGAATGAATGATGAATTATATAATGATTATAGAATTGATTCAGATAGAATATATGCAGGAGGTGTTTCTGCAGGAGGTATAAGCGCAGTTAATGCAGCTTATTTAGATCAAGATAGTGAAATTCCACCTTTTATAGAAGATTGGCTTGAAGATAATGGAGGATTGGAGGGCAATAGTGGGAATCCTGGATATGATTCTAGCTTTCATGGAGTTATTAATTTATGTGGAGCTGTAGGTGAAACTAGTTGGATTGCTGAAAATGATCTGCCTATAGTAAATTTACATGGTACAGCAGATGATGTTGTCCCATATGGAGATGGGCTCATTACATTATTTGGTTTGAATATGGGAGTTGCTGGTAGTGGAGCAATACATGATAGAATGATGCAATTAGGCAACAGTAGCAGTTTATTGACATGGGAAGGTGTTGGGCATACTCCCTTTATTTCATCAAGTGCATATATGGATGAAACAATTGAGTTTTCATCTGAATTTATGTATGATTTAGTTTGTGCTCAAAATTTTGAACCAGGAGATTTAAATCAAGATGAACTAGTTAATATATTAGATATAGTTATTTTGGTAAATTCTATATTATCCGCTGATTATTCATTAGAAGCTGATTTAAATCAAGATAATGCATTAAATGTTTTAGATGTTGTATTATTAGTTAATATTGTCTTGGGGAACTAAATATTAGTTGTTTAAATTTCTACCTTGCCGCGATGGTGAAATTGGTAGACACGCTGGTCTTAGGAACCAGTGCCTTCGGGCGTGGGGGTTCGACTCCCTCTCGCGGCACAATAGGAAACAGATAATGATAAAGTTTTTATTAACGCCATTTTTATTAATAACTAGTACAGTATTGGTATCGCTTGATATCAATCATATTCCAATATTTGTATTTTTATATTCGTTATTTATAATCTTTGGTGATTTGTTATTACCTAGAGATCATGAAGTTTATGATGATGACAATAAACAATTATTTGATTTCTTTGTTATGCTTCCTCTTCCATTACTATTAATATATTTATTCGTATCTAGTAATGTGTTCTATGATAAATACTTATTAAATGAGTTGTCATATTATTCGGTAATAGGCAATATAATTAATTTAGGTTTAATGTTAGCAACGGCAGGAACTAATGCTGGACACGAACTGATCCATAGAGCCAAAAATTCTATTCAGCAAAAAGTTGGTTATTGGCTCTTAGCATTAAATTTTGATACAGCATTTGTTATAGAACATTTGCATGGTCATCATAAATTTGTTGGCACATATGATGATCCTGCAACTGCAAGGTATAATGAAAACACGTATTCATTTATTATAAGATCTACTATTGGAACATTAAGGAATGCATGGGTATATGAAAAAAGTCGTCTAATCAGGAAAAAAAGAAATATTTTTTCGTTTCATAATCAATTAGTGTCAGGATTAGTTAAAGGTTTATTAATTGTATTTATAGTTTATTTAATTGGAAAAGAAATAGGATTGTTGATGTATTTATTATCCGTTATTGTTGCGAAAATATTGCTTGAGACAGTTAATTATATTGAACATTATGGTTTAACTAGAGAGATAGGATCTCCTGTATTACCAAAACATTCTTGGAATACTAATAGATGGGTAAGTAGTAATCTTTTATATAATTTATCACGTCATTCTGCTCATCATGAAAAAGCCAATGTGCCTTATTGGAAATTAAATCCATATAAAGATGCTCCAGAGATGCCTTTAGGTTATCTAAGCATGGTATATATAGCTATACTTGCACCACCTGTTTTTAAGAAAATTATGGAATCACGTGTTATCAAATGGAGAGAAAGTATTTAAAATTATTTTTTGAAAGGAAAAATGACTATGTATAAAATTTTATTTTTAATGATTTCGATTTTGATTTGTCAGACAGATAAATTTGAAGAAGGAGTTGCTTATTACAATGGTAGAGCAGAGGGTGCAAATGGTTTAGTTCCTAATGCCGACAATATTTCTAAGGCGATTAAAGTTTTTGAGTCTTTGCAAGAACCATATAATACATCGGAAGCTGATTTAAATGCATCAATATATCTTATCAAATCATATTATTTCATGGCTCAGTATGTTGCTAAAGGGAATGATGACAAATTGTTATATTTTGAATTAGCTAAAGATTTATCAGAGAGATATATTTATAAATATCCAGAATCTGTTGAAGTATTGTATTGGAACTTAGCTACAATTTCAAATTGGGCTAAATTGTTAGGTGTTAGACAAATTAGTCAATTAGGAGCTGCAGATAATTATAGAGATAAGGCAGTTGATGTTATTGTTATGGATCCAAGTTATGAAGATGGTGGTGGCTATTTCTTGCTTGGAGCCGTTTATTTCACTGCTCCATATATTCCTCTAATGATTAATTGGCCAGATGATAATAAGGCTGTAAAATATTTCAAAAGAGCTGTTGAAACTGGACGATCAACACCTCTTCAGATGATATACTTAGCAAAGGCATTAATAGAGACAGATAAATTAGATGAGGCTAAAGTCATTCTTGAAAATCTTATGATGATTACACCTTCTGAAATGAACTTTATAGAAGATTCTCATTATATAACTGAAGCTAAAAAAATTTGGGATGAGAATTTTTAAGCTAATCATTTAACGGTAATAATTATTTCTTTTAAATTATTTTTTATCTAATCACAGCAAATTTACCAATATATTTATCATTTTCAGTTTCAACAGAAAACAAATATAACCCAGGTGAAATTTCCTGATTATTAATTGTTCTTAAATCCCACCAAGCATTCCCATCATCAGGATTATCATGAATAAATGAATGCACTTGTTCTCCTGATATGGTATAAATTGTTATCAAGCAGTTTTTTGGTAAATTTACAAATCGAATTTTCCGCAAATATTCAGTTTCATTATAGTTTGAATGGGCAACATAAGGGTTAGGTACAACTTGGATGTTTTCTAACTTGTCTTGAGGTTTATTACCAGCTATAACAGTTACAAAGTTTTTATCATTAATAGTGGATCCTTTTGGACTTTCAATGGATTGGTATCCTGCAGGTCTTGCCCACTTATCAGGATTAGCTATATAAAAAGTATCTAATATGCCATTTTCAGATATTTTTATTGATGCCGGAGATATCCCCATGTCATATGCTGTAATAGAATAAGTATATTCTAATCCATCAACAATATTAGTATCCTCAAAAATAAACATTCCATCATCTGATAATTCAGGTAGACCAGAATTATTTCCTAAACTAAACCAAGGTGCATATGGATCACTTCCTGAAATTTGATAATTTCGCAATTCATTGTCTATGCAGGTGTTCTGATCATAGAACCCATTTTGACAAAATAGTGAATCTTGATTAGCGTCTAAATCAAATTGTTTATAAGGTTTCCAACCAACAGCAACTCCTTTATCATTATAAATAATATCTTCAGAATTACCCCAAGTCAATCCACCATCCAAACTTTTATATATATTAAATCCTTCAAAATCTGAATATCCTGTTAACACATCTTTTGAATAGACTGGTGAAGTATTCCATTTCAATACTATTTTACCTTGTTCATATTCACTTATAACCGTTGGTGTTAAGGGTGCCGTAAATCCTTGATAATTTGAATTATACATTAGCTGTGCAAATTCAGCATTTGTAATTAAGTCTTCTTTGTTATCTCCGAAAATTATACAAAAAGAGAAAGGAACTTCTTCTCCAACACTTAAATCAAATGGTCCACATGACATGATGAAAATACAATCAAAACCTTCAGGGTCTTGTTGGAATACTGCTTCTTGCTGTAATCCATCCAAGGAATCAAAATGAGGATTTAATTCAAGTCCAGAATCAATATCAGGATTAGCAGTATGAAAGAACCATCTATTTTCTTTAGTGGATAAATTAGTAGTGTCTCCAGCCATTAATTTATAATGAATTTCTTCTTTATTTTTTGCCTGTGCTCTTCCAGGATATCCAGCACAGCAATTTGTACCACTTTCCCTATCTACTACTCCTGGTCTATTATACCAATCAAACCAATGCCAATCAGTCATTTTAAGAGGCTCTCCAGGATATATATCTATTACCCCATCTTTATTTAAATCTATCTCTTTTGTTGCAAGAGGAGTGTCAAGTAATTGAGTCGCAACAATGCCAATATCAGTTGCTCCATTGCTATTACCATCATAATCATAAGTCATTGCTAAGCTTATGAGCAATGAATCTCCTTCATGTTCTATCTTGTCCCAATAATATTCCATATAATCATCTTGATTTGTAAAAACATTAGTGTTTCCCTTATAATCTGCCCATACATCAATAGAGTCAAAATAAAAACCTAGATAGACATCCTTGTAATTAAATCCTCTCCCTCTATTTAGTCGTGTTCCATCAGGCATTATCATTCCTTGATGAAAGTTTCCTTCTTCATCGTAAAAAGCTCCGCTTTCATTCCTTACTTTTAATGTCACAAACATAATATCTTCTGCATATGCAACTCCATATGAATGAGCAGCAGCTTTCACCTTTAATCCAAGCGGATATCCAGTTTGTATATATTCATTATCTGATACTAGATTTCCTCTATGAGCCCATTTATCTTCAAATTCCATATAAATATCATTATCTGATACGAATTTACCAGGGACTTCAACCCAACAATCATCATCTTTTCGACTGCCATTACAATTAGATGGTGATATTCCAACTTCAGTCCATTTGTCAGGTTTGTCTCCATAGAATTCTTTTCCCCACCATCCTGGCCAAAAAGATTCATATTGACCTGTGTTGAGATTATATTTTTTAGGCCATGTGTCTGAATATTTACTATGAGCTAATAGAGGGAATGAATCATCAGGGTCTGTTAAAGGCACATCATATAATTTTGCTTCTCCAAAAATATCTCCTGTACCTATTTCATAGTTATGAGTATTCTCTTTTGATTTTGTAACAGGTTGCCAATCAGTATTATCAGATAGACCTTCTGAAAACCAACTTTCAGATACGGCATAACCATAGTATTCATAATTGTCATCATCAGTCCATTCTTCTCCATCATCTCCATAATCATATAAGTCATAATCAGAAAAACGTTCTGAAAACTTTGGTCTAAGTGCCCAAGGGAAAACTAGTCCAACCAAGGCATTTGAGCGATTTGGATCAGACAAGTCAGTATTTAGATAAAGTTCTATTTCTTCTGTTTCATAATTAATAGAATAAATGCATTGATCTGTTTGATCAATTAAATTTTCAAAATCATCAATTAATTGACATAGTTTTCCTTTATCGTCGATGATATCAAATGCAATTCCAGCATAATTTGTATTTGAGTTTTGAAACCAATCTATATATGCTTGATTCGAAACCCAATAATCAATTTGATTTTGATTTGAATACTTTACAGTCCAATTAAAGTTAGAAGTATTTTTATTCCCAGGGACTCCTGCAATAAATCCAATATGAGGTAGATATGCATATTCACCCCATAGTCCTGCAGGCCAATACTGCCAATCAATAAAGTTTCCATAGTTTAAAATTGTAGACTTAATTTTTCCATCTAGAACATATCCTTTAGCACGATCATTAAGCGGATTAGATGGGAAATCATTATCTCCAATTTTACTTAAAGCTTCTAAATGTTTTGGGGAACGATTAGCTACTATTAGCACAAAGAATAAAATGTAATATAAATATTTTATTTTCAAATATATTTAAAATCAATTTAATTAACATACATAAATTACATATGAAATTAATATTATGAATTTAATGTTTAATAAAATATTTAGATTTTTATGGGTTTTATTTTTTGTTCTACTAATCTTTCTTGATAGAGATATCGCTGTTAATAAAATTTTTTTAATAGTTTTCTTAATGGTGTTGACAGTAATTACAGTTTTTAGGATATTAGATTCTAGAAATGAGTGGAGAGAAATAGTCAAAGAAGAAAACTTTAAAGAATGATTTTCTGTTACAAGATGTTGCATTAAAAATATCATTTTTTATTCTTTTTTTTATAAATTATCTATGTTGGTGTAATATCATTTTTATAAAGGAGTTTTTTGTTTTGAAAAATAAATTATTTATTTGTTTACTTATAGTAGGTCAACTTTTCTCAGCTTCAGTAAATCTTAATACTGCAGAAGATGTAGCATTAGAGCTATTAAATCGAAGAAATATTGAAAATAAAACAAATTATAGTATTAATGGCTCTTCATATAGAGAACAAAATGGTGATATTCTATTTTATGTAATTAACTTTGTTCCTACAGGCTTTGTTATTGTGTCTGCAGATGATCGGTCAAAACCTGTTTTAGGTTATAGTTTTGATAATGCATATATTGACGAGGGTATTCCAAATCATTATGATTATTGGTTAGGTTATTATGCAGAGCAAATTAAATATATTATTGATGAAGATTTAGAACAAACAGAACTAAGAAGAAATGAATGGCTAGATTATTTAAATCCTAATTCAGACCACACTCAGGTCAGAGATGTAGTCGTGGGTCCATTAATTACTACAAGTTGGGACCAAAGTAGCCCTTATAATGCAATGTGTCCAGGGAATCCGCCAACATTAGTTGGTTGTGTTTCAATAAGCATGTCACAGGTAATGCATTATTGGAAGTATCCAGACTATGCAGTTGGGAATGAATCCTATACTGATCCACCAGGAGAGAGTCCATCTTTTGGAACAATTACCTCAAATTTTGGGACTTCATATGATTGGAATAATATGCCAAATACAGGTGCTACTGAAGATACTCAACTATTATTATTTGAAGCAGGTGTGGCTGTTCATATGGATTATGATTATGATGGTTCTGGTTCGCATGTAGATTGGGGTTCTAATAGTGCCCAGCGTGCTATGAAAGAAAATTTTGATTATGTAAATAGTTCTGGAGGTTACCCAACGGCAAGAAATAAAAGTGCATATAGTTCTACTGCATGGCAAAATATTATTACAAATGAGTTAGATAGCGGTAAGCCAATGATTAAACAAGGTTGCAGTGATTCTGGGTGTCATGCATGGAATATTGATGGATACGATGAAGATAACTATATCCATATGAATTTTGGTTGGGGAGGTTCTTATAATGGATATTATAGCTTAGAAGATATATCAGCGGGTGGTGATACATATAATTCAAACTTAGGAATTTTAGAAGATCTTAATCCAAATAATTTAAATGTACCTAATTTAGAGTTAGTTGATGTGCAATATGTTGAGTCTAATGGTAGTGGTGATAATGATAATGTTGTTAATCCCGGAGAGTTTGGTAATCTATATGTTACATTAGAAAATATTATGCCATGGCCTGAGGGTGAAGATATTAATTTGATTTTAACTTCTGAAAACCCAGATGTTAATATAATTTCTGATTTTGTATTTGTTGATAGCATTGAATCTGCTAGTACATATCAAACAGATAGTCCTTTTACTTTCTTTGTTAGTCCAAATGCAGAAATAAACTCATATCCACTTTCACTGATTGTTACTGCGGATGGAGGCTATGAAAGAACATTTGATTTAGACTTTTTAGTTTCGTTAAATCAAGAAAATTTTCCAGTTAACCTATCAGGCCAAGTTAAAGGTGCTCCTGTTGTAGTGGATTATGATAATGATGGCATCAAGGAAGTATTTGTTGGTGATTATTTAGGTGTTGTACATAAATATGACATGAACGGTGTTGAAGATTCAACAGGTGTTTTTCCATATGATATGGGTAGTCAGATTTGGGGTTCTTTAGCTACAGCTGATATTGATAATGATTCATATGCTGATATTTTAGTCACATCTAAGAGTAAGCATTTAGTTGCTTTCGATAGAAATGGAATTAAATTTGATTATAATGCAGATAGTTGGTTGATGGGCACTCCTGCTATAGGTCAATTAGACTCAGATCCAGAGCTTGAAATTGTTGTAGGTGGTTATTCATCAAGTGCTCGTAATATTTATGCAGTCAATCATGATGGCACTGTAGTTTCAGGTTTTCCTATTGATGTAGATGAGAGAATGATTGTAGGTGTTGCATTACATGATTTTAATAATAATGATAAAGATGATATTGTATTTGGTACCGATAGTGACAATATCCATTTAATGCATGATGATGGTACAATAGTATGGAGTTATGAAACTGGAGACAAAATACAAAGTGCACCATCAATTATTAATACAGGAAATAGTATTTTGATATGTGCAGGTTCAAAAGATGATAATATGTATTGTTTAGATCAGAATGGCCAGCTGCAGTTTAGTGTAGAAACAGGTGGAAATGTATTTAGTTCTCCTGCAGCGGTTTCTACTGATAGTGGACTAGGTATATTCTTTGGATCTGAAGATGGGTACATATATGGAGTAAATCAAAATGGAAGTAATCTTCCAGGGTGGCCAAAAGATACTGGGACTAATATTGTAGGTTCAGTTTCATTTTCTGATTTAGATAATGATGGCTCTGCTGAGGTTGTGGCTAATAATGAAGCGGGTACTATATTTGCATATCACTTAGATGGGACTAGTATCCCTTATTTCCCAATTACAGGAGATTTTTCATATGCTTCATCACCACAGATATTAGACTTTGATAATGATGGTGATTTAGAGTTGTTTGCCGGTTCTAGTCTTGGAGTTGAAGTATTTGATGTTAAGACAGAGGGTTCTAATACAGGCTATTGGAGTACTCATCGTTCAAACCAATCTCGAACAGGTTACATTGAACTTTCTAATTCGTCATGTACAACTGCTGATGTTAATAGTGATGGTATTATAGATATATTAGATATAGTTCAAACTATCAATATTGCAATGGGATTCATTAATCCTACAGATATCCAATCTTGTGCTGCAGATATCAATGGTGATAGTGTAGTTGATGTCCTTGATATTGTTATGATGGTAAATATCGTACTTGGTGGGTAAA